>NC_016941.1:1534880-1841856 GCF_000236925.1 Staphylococcus argenteus
GGGAGGATGCAAGATGAGTGCTAGTTTGTACATCGCAATAATTTTAGTAGTAGCAATTATTGCTTATATGATTGTTCAACAAATTCTTAACAAACGAGCTGTTAAAGAATTAGATCAAAATGAATTCCATAATGGGATTAGAAAAGCTCAAGTCATCGATGTTAGAGAGAAAGTTGACTATGATTATGGTCATATTAATGGTTCTCGCAATATTCCTATGACAATGTTTAGACAAAGATTCCAGGGATTAAGAAAAGACCAACCGGTTTATCTATGTGATGCTAATGGGATTGCAAGTTATAGAGCTGCTCGTATTTTAAAAAAGAATGGATATACAGATATCTATATGTTAAAAGGCGGCTATAAAAAATGGACTGGAAAAATTAAGTCTAAGAAGTAGTTTTTTGTTTTAGTAAATTTAATACAAGATATCTAAAAAATCTGAGTGTTTATTGAGAACCAATTTAAATACTCAGATTTTTATTATTTATATTGGTTCTGTTATATTACTTGAAGCTGTTAAAATTACTCAATCATATTTCAAAATTCATTTTCCAACCATGGTATTAGCAATAAATATATTTTATGTATTCAAAACGTTTTCTCAGCAACTAAAATCTAATAAAAAGACTAGCGAGTACAATACATATACCCACTAGTCATTTCAATACCTATTTATTTTTCTTGCTTAAGATTTTCAAATTTAAGAATTGGCTTACGCGCAGCAGTTGCTTCATCTAATCGGTCAATTACTGTCGTGTGTGGCGCTTCCAATACTTTATCTGGATCATTTTTAGCTTCTTCAGCAATATTAATTAAACTATCAATAAAGTAGTCTAACGTTTCTTTCGATTCTGTTTCAGTCGGTTCAATCATCATACCTTCCTCTACATTAAGTGGGAAGTAAATTGTAGGTGGATGAACTCCAAAATCTAATAATCGTTTAGCCATATCTAAAGTTCTCACACCGAATTCTTTTTGGCGAACACCACTTAAGACAAATTCATGCTTACAATATTGTTTATATGGAACTTCAAAATGTTCTGATAAACGCGCCTTAATGTAATTTGCATTCAAAACAGCTGCCTCTGAAACTTCTTTAAGTCCAGTCGCTCCCATCGTTCTAATATACGTATAGGCTCTTAAATAAATTCCAAAATTACCATAAAATGGTTTGACACGGCCGATTGAATATTTAATGTCATTATCATATTTAAAAGTGTCACCGTCTTTAATGACCATTGGTTTAGGTAAATAGCTAGCAAGTTCTTTAACTACACCAACTGGGCCTGAACCTGGACCGCCACCGCCATGTGGACCAGTAAATGTTTTGTGTAAATTTAAATGTACCGCATCAAATCCCATATCTCCCGGGCGTACTTTATCCATAATGGCATTTAAATTAGCGCCATCATAATATAATAAACCTCCGGCATTATGAACAATTTCACGAATTTCCATTATGTTTTTTTCGAAAATCCCTAAAGTATTCGGATTTGTTAACATAATTGCTGCTGTATTTTCATTCACAACACGTTTTAAGTCATCGATATCAACTTCTCCACGCTCATTAGATTTTACAGTGACCGATTTAAACCCTGCAAAAGAAGCTGAAGCTGGATTCGTTCCATGTGCTGAATCAGGAACAATTACTTCATCACGATGTCCTTCACCGTTATTTTCATGATATGCTTTAAAAATCATAAGTGCAGTCCATTCACCGTGTGCACCGGCAGCTGGTTGTAATGTAACTTCATCCATGCCAGTAATTTCTTTCAACTCTTCTTGCAAACTATAAATAATTTCTAATGAACCTTGGACTTGATCTTCATCCTGTAATGGGTGTGATTCACTAAATCCTGGTATTCTAGCCACTTTCTCATTAATTTTAGGATTATATTTCATCGTACATGATCCTAATGGATAAAATCCGTTATCGACACCGAAATTTTTATTTGATAATTCTGTATAATGACGAACTAAATCTAATTCAGCTACTTCAGGAAACTCCGCTTTATTTTTACGAATAAATTTTTCATCTAATAATGATTCTACTGCATCTGTTTTGATTTCACTTTTTGGTAAAGAAAACGCATATCTTCCTTTACGAGATCTCTCAAAAATTAACGGACTTGATTTACTAGTCATTTAACTCACCAGCTTTCTCTACAAATGTATCAATTTCATCTTTTGTTCTTAATTCAGTTACAGCAATTAACATATGGTTTTTAAAGTCGTCTGAAACAACGCCTAAATCAAAGCCACCAATAATGTTTTGCTTAACTAATTCTTTATTAATTTGTTGAATTGGTTTGTCAAATTTAACTACAAATTCATTGAATGAAGTGCCTTCTAGTACTTCGAAGCCTTTATTAATAAATTGCTGTTTAGCATAATTTGCGTGTTCAAAATTTTGAACAGCAATGTCATATATACCTTGTTTGCCAAGCGCTGACATTGCAATCGATGATGCTAGAGCATTTAATGCTTGGTTTGAACAAATGTTGGATGTCGCTTTATCACGTCTAATATGTTGCTCACGTGCTTGTAATGTTAATACAAAACCTCTATTACCTTCATCATCTTGCGTTTGACCAACTAGTCTACCTGGTACTTTACGCATTAATTTTTTTGTAGTTGCGAAATATCCACAATGCGGGCCACCAAATTGTGCAGGAATACCAAATGGCTGAGTATCTCCTACTACAATATCTGCACCAAATGTACCTGGTGGTGTAAGTAATCCTAAAGCTAATGGATTTGCATATACAATGAAGAGTGCTTTTTTATCTTCTACAAAGCTTTGAATTTTTTCTAAATCCTCAATAGAGCCATAGAAGTTTGGATATTGAACGGCAACAGCTGCTGTATCATCATCTACTGCTTTTTCTAATTTATTTAAATCTGTTACAGTACCATCTAATTCAATTTCAACTATTTCAAATTCCTTACGAGTTTTAGCATAAGTATGCAGTACTTGTAGTGCTTGATAATGCAAACCTTTAGAAACTACAATTTTATTCTTCTTAGTTTGGCTAAATGCTAAAATACATGCTTCTGCAAAACTAGTCATTCCATCATACATTGAAGAGTTTGCTACATCCATATCTGTTAGCTCACAAATTAAAGTTTGGAACTCGAAAATAGCTTGTAATTCACCTTGAGAAATTTCAGGTTGATATGGTGTATAGGCTGTATAGAATTCAGATCTAGAAATCATAGCATCTACAACCGATGGCGTATAATGATCGTAGACACCTGCTCCTAAAAATGATGTATGTGTTTCTTTAGTAATATTCTTACTTGCGATACGATTTAATCTTCTAAGTAATGTAGTTTCTGCTTCACCTTCAGCGATATTTAAATCTCTATTTAATAAAATATCACTTGGTACATCTCCAAATAATTCTCCAATAGATTTTGCACCAATTGTTTGTAACATCTCTTGTTTGTCTTCTTCAGTTAAAGGTATATAACGATGACTCACAATGCACACCCCTTTTAATTATTTATCAATTTGATTTTTCTTAACAATTTTCGCTTTTAATTGACGCTTACGAACTTGAACAAGTAATTCTCTACCCATTTCAAATTCATCTCTTTTTATCATTGCTAGAGCAATTGATTTACCTGATGATGGTGATTGAGTACCTGAAGTTACTTCGCCAATAATATTGCCATCTAAATCCATGACTTCATAACCAGTTCTTGCAATTCCTTTTTCAAGTAATTCTAATCCCACCGTTCTTCTAGGGGCACCATTCTCTTTTTGATCTTTTAAAACTGATTTACCAATAAAGTCAGCTTCAATAAGCGGTTTACTCGCAAATGCGATACCACCCTCATAAGGCGTAATTGATTCAGTTAAATCTTGACCATGTAGTGGCAATCCAGCTTCTAATCTTAATGTATCTCGAGCACCTAATCCACACGGCAATACATTATACTCTAATAATCCATCCCAAATTTTTTCTGTATCATTAATATCACAATAAATTTCGAAACCATCTTCTCCAGTATATCCAGATTGAGATAAAATGACGTTTGTCCCAAATAATTGAATATCTTTTTTGAATTCGAACATACCCATTTCAGTGACATCAACATCTACTAAATCATTAATTAAGTTTCTTGCTTTTGGTCCTTGTATCGCTAATTGACCATATTGATTTGATACATTTTGAACTTCAACGTCAAATTGGTCTTTATGTTTTAAAATCCAATTATAGTCTTTTTCGGTATTAGCAGCATTGACAACTAATAAATATTTGTCTTCAGCTAATTTGTATATTACTAAATCATCAATGATGCCACCTTCTTCATTACATAACGCAGTATATAACGCCTTAGAAGAAGTTAAATTATCAGTATCGTTTGATAATAAAAATTGTACAAACTGGCTAGCATCTTTACCTGTCACTTCAATTTCACCCATATGACTTACATCAAAAAGGCCAATTTCGTAACGAACAGCATTATGCTCTTCTTTAATACTTGAAAACTGAACAGGCATAGCCCATCCACCGAATTCTACAATTTTAGCACCTCTATCAACATAATTTTGATATAACGGTGTTTGTTTTAAATCACTTGACATTGAAATACCCCCTTAAAATTAAAAAACAGGATAGCTTTTGCTACCCTGTTTATAAATCACCAATTCAGGAACGCGTTACAGTATTATCCTTTTGCCTGAGAGTTTCGTAATAATTACTTGCACCTTCGGCGATAGAGTCTAACTGCTCTATTCTCTCTAATACTGATCACTCGCATTTATTAAATTTAGCAATTCATAATATATTTCTGAAATTGATAGTAGATTACTATCTAATTTCTTGAATGCGATTTCATTATATCTTAAAAACCGAGAGCAATACAAGTCATTTAATTGCTCTAATGTCTTATTGCTAGCATTCGGACGATGTGGATCATGATTTATTCTGCTGAATAATATTTCGATTTCACAATCTAACCATATAATATTTTTTTGATTTTTCAAATAATTGAACGCATCATTACTTTCAATGATACCTCCACCCGTAGCAATAATATCAGCATTATTAACACACTCTTGTAAATATTTAAATTCAAGTTCCCTAAAATAACGTTCATCATTCTGATTAAAGATTTCTGGAATTGTTAATTTTTGTTTGTCTTCAATATATAAATCAAGATCAACAAAATTCAAATTTTGTTTTTCTGCAACATATTTACCAATTGTTGACTTACCACTACCCATGAAACCAATTAATATAATTGGTGCTCTATTTAGCTCCATGTCCTTCCCCTTCTTTCAAAAGCATAACAATCTTATTTTTATAGTCACTTTCTAAATTATGTAATGTCTTTAATTTTAAACTATACTGACTAATATAAAAAGTGAAAATCGCAAAATAAATTGCAGTAAGCATCAATAAAAATGGTGTAACATAGCCGTTTTGTTGTAATCTATAATATTTTATTGTTTCATTCACAACCTTTATCAATTTTTAACAACAGTTAACAGAGCAACTTAAACAAATAATATTTTCTTGCGTATTAATTCACCTTCTTTTAATGATATTGATATTCGCAAAGTAGCATTTTGATCTTTATTAATTGAAAAAGACAGAACATTATTTAACATCGTTATATTCCCCTTATCATTAACTGTTTTGATAATTTTATTATTCAAAAATTTATACTCAATTTGCTCGTTTGTTTTATTGATAAGGATATTATGAGGTTTGATTTCAATTTGTTTTTTATCTATTTTTTTAAAATCATCAATTAAGTCTCTTGCAAAGAATTCAAAATCAACACTCGTTAAATCTTTGCTCTCATTTAAAAACGTCTTACTTATTTTTATCGTGTCAGGTACAATTAGCAAAATAATACTTATAGCCATCATTGCTAATATCATTTCAATTAACGAAAAAGCCTTAACTTTAATATTGAATACATTCTTTAAATTTTGAAGAATTTTCATTTGTAATTGCACAAATTTGCTTATCATCCAACTTAATAACATATTCTCCAATTTTAACTCCTTTTTTTAGCTCATTTTTACTATTTGTGGAAGCCGCAGTTAGAATAGTCTTTGCTGCATCTATACTTTTTACTTCAATATAGAAATTCATACGCATTTGATTCATCATTGGTATTAAAACTAAACAGATTAATCCTACTAACATAACTGCTGCCATGCTATCTAAAAAGAATGATGCTTTGAGCTTATAATTTTTCATAACGAATTCTTCCTTTTTCAATATGAAATATTATTCTATAAACCTTGTTGTTTTTTTCAATCGAAATGCTCCCAAACTTATTAATGTTTCCATGTTTATCAAAATAAATCGAATCCACTTTCGCAACATTAATTATTTTTCCAACTTTTAACTTTAAATAATAGATCTTATTTTTCTCAACTACTTTAATTGTGTCACTATTTTCATAAAATCTTACATTAATAAAACTTTGATTAGCAATTGCCTTTGATTTAATATAATTCAATTCAGTAATTAATGAAATGATATTCGATTCATCATTGATAACTTTGAAATCTTTTAAACTATTTGATGTCATAGTCAATAGAAGAAAACAACTAACAATCATCATTACAACAACCATTTCAATAAGTGTAAATGCTTGTTGTTTTCTAATTTGCAATAGCTTCTCCATTACTAATCGATATTGTTTCACCAGATTTACATGTTTTTTGCGCCTCTTTAATAAAGCCATCAGCTACTAATTCATCAATTGAAGAAGGATTTCTATTGTGTTTCAATGCATAAGCTTCAATTTGACTATTAACCATTTTAACTTGTGCATTACATCCAGTAGATTGGATATGCGCTGTTTGTTTCGCGATATTTGGAATAATTAAAATTAATAATAAACTTATAATTAATAGAACTAATAGCATTTCTATTAAAGTAAATGCTTTAGCTTTTTTAATAACTTTCAACATATATTAAACCTCCACTAATTAATACTTTGCATCATTTGGAACATTGGTAGCATTATTACTAAATAAATTGCAACAATAAAAAGCCCTAAGATTAAAAATAAAATTGGTTGTATAAATTGAGTTTGACGAATCGCTTTATCTTCAATTTGTTTCACTAAAATTTGAGAGTATAATCTAAGCTCAACTTCTAATTTCCCTCTTTTTTCACCTTGCTGTATAAACTTTATCAATTGTGGTTTAAAGCACTTTAAATTTGATAAAATTTCTGGTAACCCATGTCCTTTTTCTGAATATGTTAATAAATATTCACCTAAAAATTGTCTGAATGGATCACTACTATGATTGATATAAACATCAACGATAGATTGGAGTGTAATACCATTTTTATAGAATAAAACTAATTCATTTGTAACAAAATATGTTTTGAACAACTTATAATAACTGGATAAAATTGGCATCTTCATCATAAAGTTGATTTTATATAACATCGTTAGCCTGTTATAAATTAATTTTATTGAGGTGGTTAAAATTAAAATAAGAAAAATTGTTATTAAAATTAATGAGGGTAAACTTGAGATAAAAAAGGAAAGTGCTTTTTTAAATGTTGATAATTTAATATTCATTGAAGTATATAGTTGTTGGAATTGTGGAATAACAGTGATATTCAACATCATAATCATTCCTATAAATACTGAAACTAACACTAAGGGATATTGCAAAGTTTTTAATAATCTTTGCTCGGATTTTCTATTTATTTTCATAAATTTCACTGTTTCATCTAAGATATCTACAATATTACCAAACCTTTCTGCTAAGTAAATTTGCATTACTATAGTATCACTATAGCCTAACATGGCTAGTATTTTGCTACACGATGCACCATTTGAAATTTCGCTAAGAATTTTTGACGATAGTTCTTTATCTTTATATTTAATTTGAAGGTTTAGAAACTGAAAGCTTTGATATAATGTGAACCCATATTGTAGTAAATTCTTTAAATTTACAATTAACTCTATTTGTTGTGCTTTGTTTAATTGTTGTTTCTTAGAATATTTTTTAAATATACGTATCCATTGTACTTTCACAAATGACACCTGCTTTTGTCATATCATCAAGCTTTGTTTCTAGTTTTTTAAATGAGGTAGGTAGTGAATGATTATGCGAGAAGAAATACTGAAGTTGTTGTTGTGATAAAATTTCACACACTAATTGTCGTTGCTGTTTAATTGTAGTAACAAGTCTTTGATTTATAATTAAATTAGTTGCTTGTATTAGTTCTTGTACTGAAATCCCCATTTCTAGTAATCTTAAAATTGCACCTTTACAATCTGTTGCATGTAAGGTAGTGAGTACTAGATGACCACTTAAACTTGCTTGGATGACACATTTAGCTACTTCTTTATCTCTAATTTCCCCTATAAGAATAACATCTGGGTCACACCTTAATATCGCTTTAAATGAATTGACATAGTTAATCCCCGCTTTTTCATTTACGTTTATTTGAACTATTCCAGGAATTTGCATTTCTACTGGGTCTTCAATAGATATAACATTTAAGTTTAACGCTTTGTTAGCGTATGAGACCATTTGATACATTAAAGTACTTTTACCTGAACCCGTCGGACCACTAAATAACAATAAGCCTTGTTTCTTATTCATTAAATGTTTAAAATCATTAAATTTATATGTTGATTTAGTTTGTTTAAAATATTGAGGAACTATTCTTATCACACAACTTTCTTGACCAAGTGATAATGGCAATGTTGAAATTCTTAAAAAATAAATTTTATTAAAATGGTAGCTATAACGACCACTCTGAGCAACTTGTTGCGTAGATACATCGAGACCAGCTTGAAATTTCATATAAACTAATAGCTTTTGATAAATACTATTTCCAATTTCTTCATACTGTTCCAAATTGTCATTTATACGAAATTTAATACTCACTTCATTATGAACAGGAATAAAATGGACATCACTCGCTTTCATTACTATCGCTTTGTTGATTATCTCTTGAAATAATATCTTCATAAAAATACCTCCTACATATATTCACGTAGAAGGTGTTTTTATTACTCTATTTTATCCATGTAAAAATGGATTTAATTGTTCATTTTCAACTGTCGTGTATGGTCCATGTCCAGGAAATAAAGGTAGATCATCTTCTAATTCAAAAATTTTATCTTGAATGGAATCAACTAATGTTTCGTAATCCCCTTTATATAAATCGGTACGACCAATACCATTATTAAATAATGTATCCCCAACAACAGCAAACTCATCGAATACATATGTTAAACTTCCTGGTGAATGTCCAGGAGTGTGTAATACATTAAACTTAAACCCTGAGATTTCTACATTGCCTTCATCGAGCTTTTCTGGATTTACTTTACTCGTAATAACTGGTAGTCCATACTGTTTAAATTTATCTGCGCCGTTTTTAACTGGATCCTTTAAAAAATCAAACTCTGATTCATGCATGTATACTGGCACATTATAACGTTCAACGATATCGTCAATAGCACCAATATGATCAAAGTGAGCATGTGTAAGTAATATTGCTTTCAAAGGTTTATTAATTTGATTTAATTTTTTAATGATTTTATCACTTTCGCTTGATGGATCTACTAAAATAACAGCTTTATCATTTTCGATGAAATACGTATTTGTGTCAACAAACCCTAATGTTAAGTTTGATATTCTCATGCGTTTTCACCACTATTTTTTAAATGTTTTTGTACTGATGTAATTTTATCATTCATCTGTCTAGACTTGTCACGTCGATCATCAATTCGTATATTAGTACAAACTCTACTCAAACCTTTATCAAACGGTAATTCATGAATAGCCTGGACAACCTCTAGTAAATCGCTTAATTCGCCTTCGATTAATGTATTCATAGGAGTTAATTGAAAATCAATTTTTCCCATATCTTTATACTCTTGAAGTTTTCTTTGAATATCAGCAATATATTTACTAACACTTGGACCTTCAGTTCCAACTGGAATAACAACTACATCAACAATAGCCATTATTTTACCCCCTCTTTATCTAATACATATGTTTTAATTAAACCTGCTGCACCAGTAATGCCAGCATCGTTACCTAACTTTGCTTGTACGATTTCAGTTTCAAATTGTGCCGGTTTAAATGTTAAATTATGATATTCCGTTTTAATATTTTCAATTAAAATAGGTCCTGCCGTCGACATCCCTCCGCCAAGTACAATGTATTTAGGGTTACTAGTTACACTAATAATACTACATAAATATCCAATATAGTTTGCTACTTTTTCAGTTATAAAAATACAGAACTGATCTCCCGCTTTAGCAGCATCGAAAACAGCTTTAGCCGTAACTTTATTCTCTTTAATTAATTCTAAAATTGAAGATCTAAAAGTTAATTTTGGATAGTAGAAATTAACTAAATTGACAACACCTGTAGCAGATGCAACCGTTTCAATGCAGCCAGAACGGCCACAATTACATTTGAATCGTTGATCAAAATCAGCTCTAAAATGTCCGATTTCTGCACCAGAACCATTATGTCCATGAACGATTTCACCATTTGAAATGATACCTCCACCTAGACCTGTTCCAAGTGTAATTGCTACAACATCATCAGCACCTTCACCAGCACCTTTATGTTTTTCTCCTAAAGCAGCAATGTTTGCGTCATTATCTACAAAAACTGGACACTCAACAAACTGTTCAAATATTTCACGCACATTTACTTTTCCTGGCCAGTATAAATTAACTGCGCCGTTAACTGTGCCATTTTCAAAGTCAACTGGACCTGGCACACCTATTCCTACGCCTAGCACGTTAGAAAAGTCATAATTATTGGCATCAACTTGTTCAACAAATGAATCATAGATACCTTTTAATAGTGTATACCCTGTACTATCAGTTGTATCTGTGTGGATTGACCATTTATGTAATTGTTCTAATTCAGGTGTAAAAATCCCTAATTTACAAGTTGTTCCGCCTACATCAGCTGCTAAAATAATTTTTGTCATTACTGTTCATTCCTTCTCTGATTAATTATCAACGTACATTTCAAATATTCTTCCTTGGATATAAGTTCATATTGATATAGTGATGAAATTTCTTGCTGAATCATTTCATACATATCTTGTGGATTTTTAAAATATATCAGAAATCCGTAACTTTTCAATAATTGTTGCACATCATAAAAGTTATTTATTTTTCGACTCATGTGATTTAGTCAACTCTTTTTCTAAGTTAATATAATCTGTATTTTTAGGATCTGTATTCAATGCTTTACGCACATATTTTAATGCTTTTCCATCATCATTTAATGAACGATTTGCAATTGCTAACTCAAAATTTAAAATTCCAGATTTAGGAAACATTCTAAGTCCTCTCTCCCATTCAGTCATGCCTTCAGATTTAGAGTTTTGAGTTGCCATAATCATGCCACTTAAGTAATAAGTCTGATCGTCTGCATAGTTTTTATTAATTGTTTGTTTAACAATATTTTGGGCATTATCATAATTACCATTAAGCATATCATCCTTAATTAGCTTATTATAAATATTATCTTCTTTAATTGTAAATATTCTAATTTGAAGAGCTATAAATATAACTAACAATGCTATAAGTAAAATCCAAAATAGTTTACGATTTACATTAAAGTAATAGCCAATTAATGTTATTAATAAACCACCTACGAAACCACCAATATGTGCTACGATATTGATATTGGACATAAATAATGACACACCAATCAAGATTACTAATGCTATCATTAACTGTCCTAACATTTTTTTATTAAATGTTTTAGAAACATACATCATCGCAAAAATTGCCCCAATTAATCCAAATATCGCGCCACTTGCACCAACAGATATGGTTGTCGTATTGAACGATAAGGATACAAAGTTACCAAATAATCCTGCTATAAAATAAATACCTAGCATTCTCCATGAACCAATAATTGCTTCGACTATTTTACCAAAAATAAACAACGAAAGCATATTCATAAGTATATGTTCGAAACTAAAATGTAAAAACATAGATGTTATAATTCTATACCATTCACCATGCACGACATTAAAATGCACAAGTCCGCCAACATCTAATAGTTTTACATCAGAAAAATTATTTAAATATAAAATCATACATAACCATATTAAGACATTAACAAATATTAACATGTATGTTGCCGGTGAAAACTTCTGCATATATTTATCTAAAAAATTATCAGTTAATACTTTACGTTTATAAAACATATATGTTTTTTTATCATTATCTTCAGAAATCATTTTAGCTAAAATAAAATTCGGCATTTGCTTAATTAAATCATTAGTGTTTCTTATAATATTAAATTTAATTTTAATCGGCGCAACTTCATTTAATTGTTCTTCTGAGAATGACGCTTCTGTAAAATAGTAAAATTCAAAACTTTGTGGTTCAAAAGATATAAATTCAGCGATTTCTTTTTTATGATCTAGAACTTTCGCTTTATCGAAGCGCATTTCCTGAGTAGAATTTATGTGTTGCTTAAAAATAACTATTTGTTTTTTTCTTTTATGTGCTAACCAAATTTCTTGGTCATCTTTCTCCCTACTGACGATATCGAAATTTAAATACCTAATCCAATAATAAATTGTCTTCCAAAATTGTTTGTCTATGTTCATTTAGTCCTCCACTATGCTGATTTATATATAATCAGTTTATCGACTGCTTGATCAAATGATTCTGGTTCAAAAGATGTTAATTGAAAATCATATAGTAAGCTTATTGTCTTCGTCTGGTATTCAGCTAAAAATTTATCATAATAGCCACCACCGTACCCTATCCTATATCCATCATTTTGAAAACCAACACCAGGCACAACAACTAAATCCAAGGCGTTTGTAATTTCACCTTCTGAAGTCGAAAAATAAATCCCCTTGTTATCAACTTCAATGTCGTCTAGATTAAATATTTCTTTAAAAGTCATTTGACGATTTGAATAATCCATTTCTGGTACAAAAACACGTTTATGTTGTTTTAAGGCATGCGAAATGATTGAGAAAGTATCAACCTCATGTTTGAATGCAAGAAACAATGCAATTGACTTTGCCTCTTTATATTCACTTGTTTCAAAAAAATTATTAGCTAGCCATGTGTCGGCCTTTTGCTTTTCATTTTTATTAAAGTTTTTCATTTTATGTAAAATTGTTTGCCTAATCTCTTTTTTAGTCACATCATCACCCACTTTATTCATTACTATTATATCGTTTATAACTATTCATGTCATTAAGTTGTCCTATTGAATTATGCGACAATTCTAAAATTATTTACATAATTCATTTAATTAATCTAATACGTTGTCACAAAGTACAAATAAAAAGGTGAAACCTCGTTTAATTGAGATTTCACCTTTTTTATTGTTATTTAAATTTAAAATTCAATGATTATTTAGTTTCACGGTGTAAAGTTTGTTTGTTTTCACGTGAACAGAACTTTTTCATTTCAACACGTTCTGGGTTATTTCTTTTGTTTTTAGTTGTAATGTAGTTTCTGTCACCACATTCCGTACAAGCTAATGTTACGTTTACGCGCATGGTTCTTCCTCCTTATCATTTCTAAATACGACTTTATTATTATACCAACATCTATAATATTTGCAAAGTTAAAATTTTACAACCATGTGCATATCTAGTAGTCATTAAGCTTTATTTATCTTTGTCTTTATCTTTATCATCTTTACCAAGCTGTTTGAAATAATAATTAATTACATCTCTACCTAGGTCTCCACCAGTTAACCATGGTGGTGGTACGGGTTGATTTGTATAGACAATTGAAAATGCTAGTTTCGGATCATCAATCGGAGCATATCCAATATATGTTGAGTTAACTCTTGGTTCCCCATTTTGGAATACCTCGGCCGTACCAGTTTTACCAGCAGTTGGTACAACAGTATCTTTAAAGCTTACATAACCTGTACCATCTTTTTCATTAAATGCCATTTTAAAACCTTCTTGAACCTGTTTGATTTCTTTTTCGGTATTATTAACTTTATTCAAAACATTTCCAGTGATTTTCTTTTTAAGCGGACCAACTTCATCTTTATTAGTTGATTCATGAATTGTTAAACCAATATGCGGTTGAATTCGATATCCATCATTTGCAATCGTTGAAACATATTGCGCCAATTGTAATGGTGTATAAGTATCATACTGACCAATTGATAAATCAAGATAATTACCCGGATTATTAGTTAATGGTTCAATTTGTCCGCGTGTCTCATTTGGTAAATCGATGCCTGTTTTAACACCTAAACCTACTTGGTTAAGACCCTTTCTTAATTTCTGTGCAGGAGAACTTATATCTGAAGGTAAAGGCATACCAGAATAATATGGATCACCAGCTAACTTCAGTGCTGTTTTAAACATATATACGTTAGATGAATGCATTAATGCTTGTTTATCATTAATTGAAACATGACCGTTTTTATTAAAGTAAGATCGTTTAGTCAAACCACCTTGGAAATGTAATGGTTCATCGACCATTGTCTCCCCAACTTTAATTGCTTTATTTTGATAACCAGCTAATAAAGTACCACCTTTTACAGAAGATCCGACTGCAAATTGGGATGTAAATGTACCAATATCATAATCAGTCATTTTACCATTTTTATTAATTTGTTTTCCTGCCAAAGCAAGTATATCCCCATTTTTAGGATTTTGAACAACAATCATCGCATTATCCATATCTTTAGCGCCTTGACTTCGAAGTTTCTTAATTTGTTTATCAAGTAGAGCTTCTACCTCTTTTTGTAAATCAATATCTATTGTTAATTTTAAGTCTTGACCACGAGCACCTGGATTTAACACTTCAGATGATGTCACTTTACCAGATTTATCCGTCGTATATTTCATCTCTTTTTTCTTACCACGTAATACATCTTCATACTGGTATTCTAAATATGATTTCCCAACACGATCATTTCGAGAATAACCTTTAGATAAATATTGTTCCGTTAATTCTTTTGGAATACCTTCTGATGGTGTAGAAACATCTCCAAATATACCTCTTAATGTATCTCCATAAGGATATTTTCTATCCCAATCCATAGCAGTATTTACTCCTGGCAACTTTGAAAGTTGTTGTGAAACTGCTGCATATTCTTTTTCACTAACATCTTCATTTTTTATCATTTGTGGATCTAATACAGTACCTGCATTCATTTCACGATAAATTGCTAACACTTGTAAATCCTTTGATGATAGTTCATCAAGTTGTGATTTTCCAATTTTTGATAATAGTTGTTTATCATATTGGTCTTGCTTAATACTGCCATCAGCTAGCATTGATTGTTCTTTTGTCATCAGGGCTTTCGCTTTTTTAGGATGTAATTGAATCCAAAAATCCTTTTTATCTCTTTCTGTAATTTTCTTCGTATCCATCTTAATAAGCTTTGATAACTTTTCAGCCGTATCTAACATTTCTGATTGCGTTGTTTTACGACCGCGAGTATATGTAATAGCCATTTTAGACGCATTATCTACTAAAACTTTTCCGTTTCTATCTAAAATACGACCTCTTGGCACAGACTCATTTACAGTAATATTTTCATCATTTTTAATGATTTGTTTGTAATGAGAGCCTTGTGCAATTTGTAAATAACCTAAGCGTAGTACTAGTACTGCAAAAATAAATACAATTACACCAAATATAAAATTGATTCTTTTATTAATTGTATTTTGAACGATTTCATCATTTGATTTTTCTTTTAGTCTTTTTAACAAAACTACCTACCTCTATTCAAAGTCTTTCACTTTAAATGATATATGAATTTCAAAATTATTTCTATCTTTTTGACAAAAAAATAACGGTCTCGTTAGAGAGACCGAAATAGTTATTACTAATTATTTTGTAGCATTGTATAATTCGTCAACTTTTTCCCAGTTAACAACATTCCAAAATGCGCCGATATAATCAGGACGTTTGTTTTGATATTTTAGGTAATAAGCGTGTTCCCATACGTCTAATCCTAAAATTGGAGTTTTACCTTCTGTTAATGGGTTATCTTGATTTGGTGTAGTAACGATTTCTAACTGGCCATTATTAACTACTAACCAAGCCCAACCTGAACCAAAGCGTGCAGCTGCTTTGTCAGCAAATTCTTTTTTGAATTCATCTAAAGAACCCCATTGTTCTTTAATTTTTTCTACTACAGTACCTTTTTCTTCTGAGTTTGGTGATAGTAATTCCCAGAATAATGAATGGTTTAAGTGTCCACCACCATTGTTACGTACAGCTGTTTGAATATCAGCTGGTACACTGTCTAAATTAGCAACGATTTCTTCGATAGATTTAGATTCTAAATCTGTACCTTCGACTGCTGCATTTAATTTCGTAACATAAGTGTTATGATGTCTGTCATGGTGGATTTCCATAGTTTCTTTGTCAAAATGTGGTTCTAATGCATCAAATGCGTATGGTAATTTTGGTAATTCAAAAGCCATAAATAATCATCCTCCTAAAATGTCTGTAAGTAAATAATAACAAGCAGAAAATGCTTCAACAAAGAATTTGCTTATATTTAGCTACTTATTATTGTGTCTACTTACTTAATATAACTCAAATCAAAAATAATTAAACATTTTACTTCAAAAAAGTTAACATAATTACCATAAATCATACGAACGGAGTATGATTTTAAAACTTCTCTACATTTTTCAATAAAAATAAAAATGAGATTTATGCATTTATCTGACCAAATGTACATAAATCTCATTTATAATATTAGTCTTGGCAAGATTCACATATACCATAAACTTCAAGTTTATGTTTGTGAATATTAACACCTGGAAGTGATAACTTTATTTGATCAATCGGACAATAATCTATCACTTTTGTATCTCCACATTTTTCACAAATAAAATGATGATGGTGATGTTTAGTACACGCAATTCTAAATTTCATTTCACCATCAAGTTCTGTATTTTCGATTATCCCTAAATCTTTAAACAAATGTAGATTTCTGTATATTGTATCAAATGAAATACCTGGATAATTTTCATCCATAACTTGTTGTATATACTTAGCATTAATATATTTATCTTCTTTAACGAAAATATCTAACATATCTTTACGTTTGTCTGTATATTTCAAACCGTTCTCTTTTAATATTTTAATAGCATCATTTGTATTCATTGATATTAGCTCCCTTTTTAAACTTCATTCGCATTTTCTGATAAGTCATTGTAATCATGAGTATAATAACTAGTAATACTACAATTACCCCACCCGGAGAAATATCCATATAAAACGCTAAAACTAACCCTAAAATAACTGATAATTCTCCTAGAAAAACACTTAATAATATCAACTGTTTAAAACTTTTAGTTAATCGCATACTTATTGCTATTGGTAATGTGATTAACGCACTCACTAGCAATATCCCTACTACACGCATTGAGGCTGAAATAACCATTGCTACAATAACAATAAATAAAAACTGAATCCATTTTGGAATGCCGATGACTTTACTGTATTCTTCATCAAATGACAATATAAACAGTTCTTTATAGAACAGAATAAGAAACAGCACAACGATAATTGCTATAATAATAATCGTAGTTAAATCACTTATATTCACTGCACTAATAGAACCAAACAATAATCCTACAATTTCTTGATTAAATCCATCAGCTAACGATATGAAAATTGCGCTCAATGCAATACCAGCACTCATAATAATTGGAATTGCTATTTCTTGGTATGCTGAATATGACGTTCTTAATTTTTCAATTAACAATGCACCAACAATTGCAAATAATATACCAAACCACATCGGATTAATAAAAACAAGTGTCGGCATTACAGTTAATAAAAACATACCAAATGATATTCCACCTAATGTTACATGGCTTAATGCATCAGCGATAAGCGAAAGTCGCCTTACAACGATAAAAGCACCAATTAAAGGCGCAATGAAACCTATCAAGATACCACTTATTAAAGAGTACCTCATAAAATCAAAATTTAGTAATGCATCTATCAATTTTGACACGCCTTTCCATTTTATTTAAAATCATAATTTATTAATTACAACATTCTCGATTATGTTGATGATCGACAAAACGTACAGGATGTCCATAAATTTTTGAAATTTCTACTTCATCAAGTGATTTAAATTCATCTGTTGTACCATGAAAATGTAAATGCTTGTTTAAACATGCAACTTCTGTTGCTGTATCTGCTACCACTCCAATATCATGTGTAACTAAGATAATTGTAATTCCTTCTTGTTTTAATTGATCTAAGGTATTATAAAATTCATTTACATGTTTTGCATCAATACCATTCGTTGGTTCATCTAGAACAAGTACTGCAGGCTCAGAAATTAATGCACGTGCAATCAACACACGTTGTTGTTGCCCTCCAGATAATTCTGCAATGTTTTTATGAATCAAATCAGCAATGTTTAGTCTCTCAAGAACTTTTATTACCTTTTTATTATCATCATTATTAAATGTTTGAAATAGTCTTTTTGTTTTAGTTAATCCACTTAAAACAACTTCTTTAACACTAGCTGGAAACCCAGAATTAAATGCATTCGCTTTTTGTGAAACATAACTTAATTTAATAGATGTTTTTTTATTTTTAAAATTTTCACCTTCCACAAATATTTCACCACTTTGTAGAGGTAGCAAACCTAATATCAATTTTAGCAAGGTCGATTTACCAGCACCATTAGGTCCAACTATTGCTAAAAATTCACCCTTATTTATTTTGATGTTAATATTTTCTAACACCTTTTTATGATCATAATTATAATTGACATTTTTCAATTCAAAGACTGGTGTCATCGTATTCTCACCTCGCATTCAACTATACAACTCCTAGTAACATATGTAAACAGTAATGTTTACGACTGGTATTTATACATAATAAATAGACATGCCCCTTTCAAGTTATAGTTAACAATCCACTTGAAAGGAGCATTATCAATTTATAGTTCCATTACTTTATTTTTAAGTTCTGGATCAAATTGTTGTTGTTTTAACATTTCGATTTCTAATTTATAAGGGGGTTTTTTATTTTTCTTATCTTCACCAACATAAGGCGTTTCTAAAATTTTTGGTACATCTTTAAAACTGTCGTGATGGACGATATAATTTAATGCATCAAAACCAATATATCCGAAACCAATATTTTCATGTCGGTCTTTTTGAGCACCACGCTCATTTTTAGAATCATTTACGTGTACAACTTTAATTCTATCGACACCAATGATTTTATCAAATTCGTTTAATACCCCATCAAAATCTTCTTTGATGTTATAACCAGCATCATGTGTATGACATGTATCAAAACATACTGATAATCGTTCGTTGTTATGTACACCATCAATGATTCGTGCTAATTCTTCAAATGAACGACCTATCTCTGTCCCTTTACCCGCCATTATTTCAAGTGCGATACGAACATTATTGTCATTTGTTAATACTTCATTTAATCCTTCGATTATTTTGTTAATTCCAGCATCTACACCAGCACCAACATGTGCACCTGGATGTAACACAATATCTTTTGCACCTATCGCTTGTGTTCTTTCAATTTCTTGTTGTAAGAAATCCACACCAAGATTAAATGTTTCAGGTTTAGTTGTATTTGCAATATTAATGATGTAGGGTGCATGAACAACAATATTAGACAAACCATATTTCTCCATTACTTCATGACCTTTAGTAATATTTAAATCTTCAATACTTTTACGGCGCGTATTTTGTGGCGCACCTGTATATATCATAAATGTTGTTTCCCCATAATCATGCGCTTCTAATGCAGAACCTTCTAACATCTTTTTACCACTCATTGAAACATGTGATCCTATTAACATTAAATACACCTAACCTTTTTTGTTTTGTTTACGCTTTTGTCTGCTCTGTTGTTTACTAAATTGTTTACGTTCTTGACGCTTCATTTTTTCTACTTCTTGCTTAAATTTCTTTTTATATCCAGGTTTAACTTTGTTTTTAATTTTACTTCTTACTTTATTTTTTACTTGATTTGTTAAATGGTCATCTTTGCGCATTCTAGCTTGACGTTGGTTATGTGCTTTAGTTTCTTTTAATTCTCCATCTTTAATATCAACAGTATTGAAAACAAAACCACGATCTTCTATTAATGAAATATTAGACTCTTCGTCTGGACTATATAGTGTGATTGCTACACCTTTATAGTTACCACGACCAGTTCTGCCTACTCTGTGCGTGAAGAAGTCAATATCATTTGGTACGTCGAAATTAATTACATGACTAACTCCTTCAATATCAATACCTCTTGATGCTAAATCACTCGCAATAACAAATTGGAATTCTAAATTACGAATACGTTTCATTTGCTGTTTACGCTCACGTGGTGTTAAACCACCGTGAATCATACCAACTTTAATACCTGCTTCATTTAAAGAACGCGCTAAATCATTAGCATTATCTCTGCTATTACAGAAAATAATACATAAGTAAGGATTTAATATATCAATTAAATTTAAAGTTTTTTCAACTTTTGCAGCACCTTTTGTTGGAATTAAAAAGAATTCAATATTCTTTTTATTTTGCTTTTTACTGTCAACAGCTACAAATTCTGGATGACTTAAATATTTATTTAAAAATGGTTGTAGTTGTTGTGGAATTGTCGCACTAAATACTGCGATATTTGCATTATCTTCAAGTCTTGCAGCAATATAGTCAACATCTTCTATTAATCCTAAGTCGATCATAAGATCAGCTTCATCAATAACTAAATATGATGCTAAGTGAACATGCAAATGTCCCGTTTTTGCTAAGTCATTAATTCTTGTTGGTGTACCTATAATTAATTGTGGCTGTGTGCTACAACGTTGTTTATCTTTTTCGATATCTGTACCACCAATGAATAATTTTACTGATACACCACTTTTAAATTGGCTTAAATGATTCGCAGCATCGTATAGTTGTTGTGCAAGCTCTCTTGTTGGTGCAACTACTATTGCTTGTGGTTCTTTAATCTCGCTATCAATTAATTGCATTAATGGTAACAAAAATGCATGAGATTTCCCTGTACCTGTTTGAGATTGACCAATTAAATTAGTTCTCTTTAATATTCTTGGAATAATTCGATTCTGAATTTCAGTTGGCTTTTCAAAATTAAGGTCTTTCACAGCGTCAATTAAACTAGATTCTAGATTAAATTGTTCGAATGGATGTTTTGCCATGATTTGGCCTCCTTATATGTTCATCTTTACTATTATAAAGTATAAATGTGCTATTTTAAATAAAAATATTAAAACCTCGAAATTTCAAAATTTAGAAATCCCGAGATTTTAGCTTAAATATATTGAAATGGATCTGTATTAATTGTTGATGCTTCTATATTTATATCTACATTAGCTGCAGGCAGCCATTTGAGAAGTAATACTTTTAAACCTTCTTTCATAACATACTCACTATAATGATTAATATCTAATAAATTGACTCCTTGAATCTTCGCATCTAGCGCATCGTGATGTTTAATATCACCTGTGACAAAAATATCTGCTCCTTGTTGAGCTGCTTGATATTCATAACCTATACCAGACCCACCAATGATTGCAATACGTTTAATTTTTTGATTAGGTAGTCCTACAAAGCGCACACTCGGAATGTTTAATTTCAACTTAACTTCAGCAGCAAAATTTGCAATAGTCATTTCATTTTCTAATTCTGCAATAATTCCTAAGCCAAATTGTGATGATTGTGTCATTTCAATAAAATCATAAACCGGCGTTTCGTATGGATGATGTTGCTTAATCAAATTTTCAGTCAATAGCTTTTGATTTCCTGATATCATGAATTCAACTTTAATTTCATCCACATATTCAATATTGTTTAATTCACCTATTGTTGGATTTGCTTCACCAACAGGTTTAAATTGACCTTGTCCTTCACTTTCGAAAAAACAGTATTCATAATTTCCTTCTTGAGCTAAACCATTTTCGCTTAATTTATCTTTAAAATTTCGCACATTTTCCTTTGGGATATATGTTTGAACTTTATAATAATTTTCTTGTTGCTTATTAATCACATTAATGTGTTTTAACCCTATGGCTTTTGCTAACATAACATTGACACCATTTGGATTAACATCCAAGTTTGTGTGCATTGCAATTAAATTAATATCATGTTGGATTAATTTTCGAATAATTAAACCATATCCTTCAGCTTTTACCGTTGTTAGGCCCTTAAATATTAAAGGATGATGACTAATAATTGTATTATGCCCTTTATCTATTGCTTCATTTACAACTTCTAACGTACAATCTAGTGCAGTTAAAATACCTGTAACTTCAGCATCACTATCACCAATTAACAACCCTACATTATCCCAAGATTCAGCAGTTGCGAATGGAACATGATTGTCTAATAATGCCATTAAATCAGCTATTTTCATTACTATAACACCCTTTCAATTACAGCAATTTCTTCAGTAATTTGAGCTAATCGTGCATGATGTTGCTCTTTATTTAATTTTGATTTAATTTGATATAATGCCTCTAGCTCTCTTTGCCATTTTTTTATAAAATACTCATTCTTTTCAACTAGTAACTTAGGTCCAAATTTTAATTCATTAGTTGATAATTCATTTAATTGTTCATTATATTCAGCTACAACAATTTCATAAATATGCCCTTTTTCTTCCATAATTATTTCATCTATAATTTCATATTTCAATTGTTGTAATGTATTTCGTAAATTTTCTGTTTGAATATTACTTTGTAAAATCAATCTTGGATGTTGACTTAATTTTTGGTGACCTTCCGTTAATATTTTAGCAATTAGAGGGCCGCCCATTCCACAAATTGTAATATTATCAACTATATCTTCAGAATGAATGACACTTAGTCCATCACCTAAACGAACATTAATTTTATCAGCTAGTTGATTTGCAGCTACATTTTTAACTGCTGCTTGAAAAGGTCCCTTGATTACTTCTCCAGCAACACCACTTTCACATAAATGATTTTGAATTGCAAAAATCGGTAAATATGCATGATCAGAACCTATATCAACAATTGTACCTTGTTTTAAAAATTTACTTACTGCGGTCAATCGGTCATTTAACGAAATCATTGTAATCTCCTTTATGTAAAAATGAGGTTGAACATTATTCAATGTACCAACCTCACTTATGATAAATATTAATTAAAGTTTTTAAGCACTAATTCATGTCCTAGTATCAAATATCAAATTGATTTAATTAATCCATAAAGTCTTTCAAACGTTTACTACGACTTGGATGTCTTAATTTTCTAAGTGCTTTTGCTTCAATTTGACGGATACGTTCACGTGTTACACCGAAAACTTTCCCTACTTCTTCAAGTGTTCTTGTTCTACCATCATCTAGACCAAATCTTAGACGTAATACATTTTCTTCTCTATCTGTTAATGTATCAAGCACATCTTCTAATTGTTCTTTTAACAATTCATATGCAGCATGGTCTGATGGGCTTTGCGCTTCTTGGTCTTCAATAAAGTCGCCTAAATGACTATCATCTTCTTCACCAATTGGTGTTTCTAGAGAAACTGGCTCTTGAGCAATTTTTAAAATTTCACGAACTTTTTCCGCTGGCAAGTCCATTTCTTCACCAATTTCTTCAGGCGCTGGATCACGGCCTAAATCTTGTAAAAGTTGACGTTGTACACGAATCAATTTGTTAATTGTTTCGACCATATGCACCGGGATACGAATTGTACGTGCTTGGTCAGCAATTGCACGAGTGATAGCTTGTCGAATCCACCATGTTGCATAAGTTGAGAACTTAAAACCTTTATTAAAGTCAAATTTTTCAACCGCTTTAATAAGTCCCATATTCCCTTCTTGAATTAAATCAAGGAATAACATACCGCGACCTACATATCTTTTAGCAATACTTACAACTAATCTTAAGTTAGCTTCTGCAAGTCGTGATTTTGCTACTTCATCACCTTGTTCAATACGCTTAGCTAATTCAATTTCTTCTTGTGCACTTAATAAGTTTACACGACCAATTTCTTTAAGATACATACGAACTGGGTCATTTATTGTAACACCTGGAGGGGCACTAAGATCACTTGGATTAAGTTTCTCGTCAGTATCTGAACTATCTTTTTCATTCACTAATGAAATATCATTATCATTTAATTGATCAAAGAAATCATCCATTTGATCTGAGTCTATATCGAAATTCTGAAGTTTTTCAGCGATTTCTTCATGGCTTAAATGACCCTCTTTTTTACCTTTTTCAATTAATTGCTTCTTAACATCTTCTAATGTTAATGTCGGATCAATTGTTTGTTTTTTAATTTTAACTGTGTTATCAGACATGAAACGGCCTCCCGATTTTAAATATGAACATTCGAAATTTATTCAATATTGCTATTTTAAACCAAATTCTTAATTAATTCATCCATATTTTTAATTTTATTTTACAATTTGGAACTTATCCTTATAATAATTTTTCAATTTTGTTGTTTCAATAAGGTAACTATTATTTACCCTTATATATTTTGACATAATCATGTTTCATCTTACCAACTTAAAATACATTACATTCGTTCTTTATTTTTAGCAACTATTTGTTGCAAGTAATATTTTTGCAATTCAATATCACCTATTCTAGTTGCTTCCCTTAATTTATGGTTTAGTGATTCAACCGTTTCTTGACCGTTTTCATTTATGACATTGACGTAATCATCAATTTCATGTTCATACGGTTCATCATTTAAACTATATTGTTCCAAGCTTATAAGCGTTTCCCTGAGCTCATTAGAATCCACATATTGTACTGCATCACTAATATTATATTGGTCATTTTCTGCATAAAAATCATGTAAAATATTAAATACATATTTAAAGTGCTGATTCGTAAAGTTGTCTTTTTCAACACTCTGATAATAATTTAAAAAAGTATCTTTATCGCGCATTAAATGTTTGAGAAAGGCACGTTCTGCTTTTTCTTGACGATTTAAATTATCAAATTGCGCTATACCAAGTGGCTCTGATTCTATATAACTACCATAATCATCTTCTGGAAAATAGTTTGTAGTTGACTGGTTAAATTGAATCTCATTTGCTAATTGTTCAGGATTAATATTGAAATATGGCGCAACGTCATTTAATGCTTTCTGCTGTAAAATTGAAGATTTCATAAGTGAAATATCATGACTTATTTCTTTTAAGTAACGCTCATATGAAAGGTCATTATGTGCAATTTCATCTTTCAATATTCCCACTTTATAATGTGCAAATGATTTCTTATCACTTTTAACAAAAGCGTTGAAAGCTTCGTCACCATATTTTCCAATATATTCATCCGGATCCATTCCGGTAGGTAACTGAATTACAAAAACATTTAACCCCTGTTGTAACAAATGTTGTCCTGTTTTAAGTGTCGCTTCGCTACCAGCAAAATCACCATCAAACATTAATGTTATATTTGATGTCAATTTACGTATAAATGTTATGTGCTCATCTGACAACTGAGTTCCCATCGTCGCAACAACATTTTTTAACCCAGCTGTATCAGATTTTATGACATCCATGAATCCTTCTAATAAGACAATTTCGTCTGTCTTCCGAATAGTTTTACGTGCTTTATCTAAGTTATAAAGCAATTTTCTTTTTTGGAAAATAGGTGTTTCTGGACTATTTAAATACTTAGGCTCTTGTCCTGTATAAGTTCTGCCTGAATATCCCACAATTCTTCCTTGTGCATTCTTCAATGGGAACATTATTCGATTTCTAAACCTATCATAATAACTAAAGTTCTCTTCATTACGAGATAGCAAACCTGCCTCATATGCTAATTCAATATCATATCCCTTTTTTTGAAGAAAATCATGACAAAAATGTGAGCTATCAGGTGCAAAACCAATACCACGCTCTTTTATAAGCGCATCAGTAAATCCTCGTTCGTGTAAATAGGCTAAAGCTTGTTCGCCCTCTACTGTTTTCGTTAATGCGTAATAATAGAATTCTTGAATCAATTCATGCATTTCTATCATTTGTAAATCTTCAGAAGCAATTTGTACGTTGGAATTAGTTTGAGTCGTCTCTATGTCAACTGATACATTAACTCTATCACCTAACTCTTTAACCGCTTCAACAAATGATATGTCTTTTATTTCTTGAGTAAATTGAAAAACATTGCCTCCTTTTTTACAACCAAAGCAGTGACATATTTGTTTATCTTCGGATACTGTAAATGAGGGTGTCTTTTCATCATGAAAAGGACACAAACCTATATAATTGCGTCCTCTCTTTTCTAATTTTACATATTCACTTACTAAGTCTAAAATGTCAGTTTTATCTTTTATTTCATTAATGATCGATTGATCTATTCGCAAATTGAATCACCTATTAAGCATTAGTTATACTATTATACCTAATTTACGCAAAAAATGAAATCATTTCGATTTATTTTGTTCAATATAATGAATAATGTCATTTGCTGTTTCTTCAATTGCTTTTTGTGAAACGTCTATAACTGGACAGCCAATTTCACTTACAATTTCTTCGAAGTAATCCAACTCTTCTTGTATACGTGCTTCAGTTGCATATCTAGCAGTGTCACCTAATCCTAATTGTTTTAAACGTTCTTTTCGAATTCTATTTAATTTTTCTTCACTAATTTTTAGAGCAATACACTTTTTCGGATCAATATCATACAGTCCGTCTGGTGGTGTTACTTCAGGAACGATTGGAACATTCATTACTTTGTAACTTTTATGCGCTAAATATTGAGATAACGGCGTCTTTGATGTTCTCGAAATACCAAGTAATACAATATCTGCTTTTGGTAAACCTTTAGGATCTTTACCATCATCATATTTAACTGCAAATTCTATAGCATCTATTTTCTTAAAGTAAGCATCATCTAATCGATGAACAATACCAGGTTCATTATATGGTTCTTCCTCAACTGACTCTGATAATAAATCCATTAATGGCCCCATGATATCAACAGATTTCAATTGATATTCTGCCACTTTATCGCTCATATATTGTTTCATTTCTGGTTTGATAAGTGTGTATACAATAATGGCATTCGTATCTTTAGCAACTTGAATCACTTCATCAACATCTTCAAATGATTCTATATAAGGATATCTTAATAATTCATTTTTACATTGTTTAGGATTAAACTGCGAAATTCCAGCTCTTGCAACTAATTCTGCTGTTTCTCCAATAGAGTCTGAGGCTACTATAATTTTAATATTTTCCAAAATTTCTCACCTATTCTTTATATAATGCTACTAATAATTTAGCTATTGTTGTTTTTGAAATTCTTCCAATGACTTCAAATTTATGATTGTTCTTTTTTCTAACAATCGGGATAGAATCTATCTCATTTTCAATCATTTGGTCAGCGGCATATATGACTAATTCACTTTCTTCCAAATAAGTTACATTTGGCATACGAGTCATATTAACACTTATTGGTACGGTATGAATATCTGCACCTATCATTGATGCTCTTAATAAATCTTTTCTAGAACAAACGCCAACAAAATCATTTTCCTCATTAATAATAAATAATGTGCTAACATCTTCTAAAAAAATTGTGCAAATAGCATCATATACTGTTGTATTCTCTCTAAGAACAACCGGTTGAGACATATAGTCTTTAACTTCGTATTGTCTTAACTTATCATTAAAAAATTTGTCTTTGGATTTACCTGAATAATAATATCCAACTCGGGGACGTGCTTCTAAAAAACCTGACATTGTTAGTATGGCTAAATCTGGTCTAAGTGTTGCTCTAGTTAAATTTAACTTGTCTGCTATTTGTTCGCCAGTAATAGGTCCTTTAGTTTTAACAATTTCGATGATTCGTTCTTGTCTTTGACTGAGTTCTATAGGTCTTCACCCCTTTTTTATTCATATATTATTATACCTATATTTCTTTCATGTCACAAACACATTAATTTTACTTGCCTTTAAATAATCTATCAATTAGAATAAACGTACAGCGAGTTAAGGATAGTGTAAGCTTAACACTGAAGATTGGCGCAAAAATCATTTTAAAATCAAAGCGAGTGACTACACTAATTTGGGTGGAACCGCGGGTTAACTAGGTAACTTATTTTGTATTTAATACAATTTAAAATATTAACTCGTCCCATGGAAGTAAAGCGTAAATTTTACGCTGTTATTTTCCATGGGGCGTTTTCATGTATGAGGAGAGGTAATTATGGCAAAAGATATGGATACAATCGTTTCATTAGCAAAACACAGAGGTTTTGTGTTCCCTGGTAGTGATATTTACGGTGGTTTATCAAACACTTGGGATTATGGCCCACTAGGTGTTGAATTAAAAAACAATGTTAAAAAAGCATGGTGGCAAAAATTTATCACACAATCACCTTTTAACGTTGGTATCGACGCTGCAATCTTAATGAATCCAAAAGTATGGGAAGCTTCAGGACACTTAAACAACTTCAACGACCCAATGATTGATAATAAAGATAGTAAAATTCGATATCGCGCTGATAAATTAATTGAAGATTATATGCAAGATGTTAAAGGTGATGAAAACTTTATTGCCGATGGTTTAAGTTTTGAACAAATGAAAAAAATCATTGATGATGAAGGTATTGTTTGTCCTGTAAGTAAAACTGCTAACTGGACTGAAATTCGCCAATTCAATCTAATGTTTAAAACATTCCAAGGTGTAACTGAAGATTCTACAAATGAAATTTTCTTACGTCCTGAAACAGCACAAGGTATTTTTGTAAACTATAAAAACGTGCAACGTTCAATGCGTAAAAAATTACCATTTGGTATCGGTCAAATTGGTAAATCATTCCGTAATGAAATCACTCCAGGTAACTTCATTTTCAGAACAAGAGAATTTGAACAAATGGAACTTGAATTCTTCTGTAAACCTGGTGAAGAAATTGAATGGCAAAATTACTGGAAAACTTTTGCAAGTGACTGGTTAACAAGCTTAAATATGAGTACTGAAAATATGCGTTTACGTGATCATGATGAAGACGAACTATCACATTACTCAAATGCAACAACTGATATTGAATATAAATTCCCATTTGGTTGGGGTGAGTTATGGGGTATCGCAAGTCGTACAGACTTCGACTTACGTAAACATGCTGAACACTCTGGTGAAGATTTCAGATACCATGATCCAGAAACTAACGAAAAATATATTCCATATTGTATCGAACCATCACTTGGTGCAGATCGTGTAACATTAGCTTTCTTATGTGATGCATATGATGAAGAAGGCGTTGAAGGTAGTAAAGATGCACGTACAGTTCTACACTTCCACCCTGCATTAGCACCATATAAAGCAGCAATTTTACCTTTAAGTAAAAAATTATCTGGTGAAGCAATTAAAATTTTCGAACAATTAAGTTCTAAATTCTCAATTGACTTCGATGAATCACAATCAATCGGTAAAAGATACCGTCGTCAAGATGAAATTGGTACACCTTATTGTGTAACATTTGACTTCGATTCATTAGAAGATAACCAAGTTACAGTACGTGACAGAGACTCTATGGAACAAGTTCGTATGCCAATCTCAGAGTTGGAAGCATTCTTAACAGAGAAAACTAAATTCTAATAAGCGAATAGATAGAAAAATGAAGCTGTGTTCGAGTTGGATTCAGCTTCATTTTTTATATTTACATATAGTAAAGGGGTATTTAAACAAACACAGCTTACGTTATGTGTCTGGTTAAATACCCTTTTTTTAATTATTGTTCTAATCTTTTTAATTGGTTAATTAATTTCTGACTTTTAAAAAATAGACCAGCATACTCCCTATATAGCATTAGTATTAATTCTGACATTTCATCTATAATATCTTGATGTATATTTAATGCATTCATTTTATCAATTGGTAGCTTTTGCAATACATCTAAAAGGTATAACGTTTTATTCGATAAAATAACAGCATGTGGATCTTTGAAAGCTTCTTGCTTAGAAATAGCACCATCAAATTTAAAACTATAACCAACTAAATCAGCTTGTGCTAAATTACCACTTACAACACAATAGTCAAAAGATGCTGTAAATCCAAAGCGATTCATACATTTTAACATTACAATTACAGACATTAACTGCGCAGATGTACCTTCGTCAATTTTAGCAAGTACAAATTGTAATAATTGATAATTATATGGTGCAATGTCGCCTTCATCCATAGATCGATCAATTGTTTCAGCTGCTAAAGAGGCATAACTACTCACATAAAGGTCCATTTGTAATTTATAATGCTGACTAATCACATCGACAGAATTCAATGTTCCCATACCTCGCCATTGATTATAAATAAATAAACCATATACAAACATTTGTGTTTGAGCTTGTAAACCTGTTTTAACCTTTTTAGCTCGTCTTGCCATTAGTGGTACTTTAGCCCCGTGTTCATTTAAAATCGTTATGATTTTATCGGATTCTCCGTAATCGACTGCTTTGATAATAATCCCTTTTTGGCGCATTAACAATTATCTTCACCACTTTTAAGATTAATCTTGATCTTCAACATATCCAATTTGACGTATAAAATTCACTTTATTTCGCCAATCTCTTTGAACTTTTACCCACAGTTCTAAATATACTTTTGAACCAAGCAACATTTCAATATCACGTCTTGCTCGCTTTCCAACTTCTTTTAACTTTTTACCGCCTTTACCAATGACGATACCTTTTTGAGAATCTCTTTCAACATAAATTGTCGCTTCGATATGTACGCGATCTTCACTTTCTTTAACCATTCGATCTACATTTACACCAATTGCATGAGGTATTTCTTCACTTGTTAAATGCAGTATTTTTTCACGAATAATTTCACCTACAACAAATTGCTCTGGATGATCTGAAATTTGGTCATCCGGATAATATTTTGGTCCTTCTGGTAAATACGTTTTTAATACATCAATAAAATGATCTACATTTAAACCTTCCAATGCTGAAATAGGTACAATTTCTGTAAAATTCATGTATGTTTGATATTGTTCAATTTTAGGCATAAGCTCATCCGGATGTACTAAATCAATTTTATTTAATACTAAAAATACCGGTGTTTTAACATTTTTCAACATTTCCATAATATACTCATCGCCACGGCCAATATCTTCATTAGCATTTACCATAAACATAATGGCATCTATTTCAGATAAAGTGTTTTTAGCAACTTTCATCATATAATCACCTAATTTATGTTTAGGCTTATGAATGCCCGGTGTGTCTATGAAAATAATTTGAGCATCATCTCTAGTCATTACACCTTGAATTTTATTTCTTGTTGTCTGTGCTTTGTCAGACATGATTGCAATTTTATGTCCAATTACTCTATTCATAAATGTAGATTTCCCTACATTTGGTCTTCCTATAATTGAAACAAATCCTGATTTATGTTCTGTCATCTATTTTAAATCCTTTCCTGAAAATCCAAATGGTAGTAATTCTGCTACAGTCATCATTACCATATCACCTTTATGATTCGTCATATATACCGGCATATCATCATCGCATAATTCTTTTAATACTTGACGGCATGCACCACATGGTGATGAAGGCTTATCTACATCTACAGTTACTGTGATTGATTCAAAATCTCCTGGTCGATACCCTTGAGAAATTGCTGATACTAAACTTGCTCTTTCTGCACAAATTGATAACGGATATGATGCATTTTCTACATTTGTGCCATAAAACGTTCTACCATCTTTCGCTTTTAAATAAGCCCCTACTTTAAAATTGCTATATGGTGAATAAGATTCTTGTTGTGCTTTTCTAACTTCTTGAAAATAATGAGGTTGATAACTCATATATACCTCCCTAAAATAACGCAATAAAATGTGGTACAAATACAATCAAGCCAATGATTACCGCTAAAATTGAAACTATAAGAACACTAAATGCTGCAATATCTTTAGCATATTTTGCCAGTTCATGATATTCAACTGTCACTAAATCAACCACATATTCAATTGCTGTATTTAATGCTTCTACAGTAAGAACTAATGCAATGACGATAAGTATAAATAGCCATTCAATACGATTAATATTAAAAACGAAACCAAAAACTATTACAACAATCATAGCAAACACATGCAATAAAAATTTATAGTCTTTTTGAATTAAGATTTTTAGTCCATCAAGTGCATATTTAAACCTATTCATAATTAGTCTCGAGTAAGGCCATATGCATTTAATATTGCATCTTGTCGACCAAACATTTCTTTTTCATCCGCTTCTGTCATGTGATCATAACCTAATAGATGTAAAAATCCGTGTAGTGCTAAAAATCCTAACTCTCGCTCAAAAGAATGTCCATAATTATCAGCTTGTTCTTGAGCAACATCAGTGCAAATAATAATATCTCCGAGTACACGTGGAATATCTAAATCACTAAAATCAATTTCTGGTTCATCTTCTTCTAATGCAAATGAAATGACATCTGTAACTTTATCCTTATCACGATAAGTTCGATTAATTTCTTGAATTTCCTTTTTATCAACAAATGTCACAGACAGTTCAGCATCATCTTCAATATGTTCTTCATTTTTAGCAAACTCAAGTAAATCCTCAATTTGTCTATACCAATCATCTTTAACTAATCCTGTATGATCGCTAAAATCTATCGTAAACATTTAATTCTCTCCTTCATATTGTTCAATGATTTTACTTACTAATGGATGTCTAACAACATCACTTTGATCTAGTTTTAAGATACTAATTCCCTTAACATTACTTAATCTGTTAACAGCTTCTTTCAGGCCACTCTTAACACCTTTAGGTAAGTCAATTTGGGTTTGATCTCCAGTTACAACCATTTTAGAACCAAAGCCTAATCTTGTTAAAAACATTTTCATCTGTGCATGTGTCGTATTTTGAGCTTCATCAAGAATAACAAAGGCATCTTCTAAAGTTCGACCACGCATATATGCAAGCGGTGCAATTTCAATTATCCCTCTTTCAATAAAACGTTCTGTTTGTTCTCGACCGAGAACCGTATATAAACCATCATATAATGGTCTTAAATAAGGATCTACTTTTTCTTTTAAATCACCTGGCAAGAAACCAAGGGACTCCCCAGCTTCTACAGCAGGTCTAGTTAACACGATACGTTTAACAGAACCTTTGCGAAGTTGTTTTGCTGCGTATACTACAGCTAAAAAAGTCTTGCCTGTACCTGCAGGACCAATGCCGAAAACTAAATCATTATTTTTCATAGCATTGACATATAACCGTTGCCCCATTGTCTTTGCTCGAATCGTTTTACCAAATGCATCTTTTGTTATCTCTTCATCATATAAATCTAATAAATGTTGTATTGTATTATTTTGGGCCATTTTTATAGCCGCTTCAACGTCTTTAATTGTTATATTATTACCTAACTCAATTACTTTAAGCAAATTGATTAATACAGATTCAGCTTTTTCAACATTTTCAATTTTTGTACCTTTAACGGCTACTTCTTGTCCTCTTGCATGGATGACAACATCGAAACTCTCTTCAATTGCTTTTAAATGCTCATCATTATTTCCTATCAAAGCTTGAGATTGGTTCATATCGTCTATTTGTATAATTCCAGGCATACACGCGCTCCTTTTCATATATCATTTATATTCATTCTATGATGCTTTAATATCTACTTAATTATATCATGCTATTGATTGATTTAAACATCTTTGCATCGACTTACTTATTTTTCTTTATTAGAAGCGACCTTAATTTGATTTTTAAATTTACTCCGATAATATTTTTGGCTGAGTAGAATCGAACTAAGAAAATAATATTTTTACAGTACACAGTTTTTGAAACATAAAAAAACAAGCAACTATCATTTCGACAGTGCTTGTTTCATTTAATATTATAACTGTTTGGGTTTAGCTAAAATTTCTGACCATATCATGCCATTGATGACTTCATCATTATCAAATTGGAAAGCGGATTTAGTCATACCTTTTTCGACATTTTGAGAATTAAGCAATTGTTTCAATTTCAAACGTTTTGTACGCTCTGATAAATATTTATCTTCAATAATATCACGCGCACGTTTTTCCATTTTAGCAATTTGCTTTTCTTTTTCTTTGTCTATATCGTTACGAATCGATTTAATATCATCTCTCAGTGATTTTTCTAATTGTCGTCTAATTTCATCTGAATTATCTTGACGTGAAGGTCTAGGTTTTGCTTCCACAGGTTCTACTTTAGGCAAACTTACAGGTTTCTCAGACATAGGTTTTGTTTCTGGTTGTCTTTGAGGTGCCATTGGTTCAGAAGTAGGTTTTGATTTAGGTTCTTCTTTTGGAAGTTCATCAAATAGTGGTGGTAACGTATCATCAAATTTTCTCTTTGATGTTTTCTTCTCTTCTTGATTTATTTCATCACTAATTTCTTTAAACGTTCGTTCGATTTCTTCAAAAAAGCCACCTTTTTTTGGTTCATTATCGCTAGATGTTCTTTGAGGTGGCTTTTGATTTTGTCTATCTTTATGACTATTTTCACGCATAGTTGTAATGATAGAAATGATCACTGATATGACAAAAATTAGAATACCAACGCTCATCTAATCACCTCTCGAATTAATGTTCAGGTGACTCATCATCACTTTGATCAGTTCGTTTATTAATAGCGTTTCTCATTCCTGTATCTGCTTCAATATTTTTTAAATTATAGTAATCTTTCACACTTATATTGCCAGAACGTAATGCTTCCGCCATGGCTAATGGCACTTCTGATTCTGCTTCAACAACTTTAGCATGCATTTCTTGCACACGCGCTTTCATTTCTTGTTCAGTCGCAACAGCCATAGCTCTACGCTCTTCGGCTTTAGCTTGCGCAATATTTTTATCCGCTAATGCTTGTTCAGTTTGTAAATCCGCACCAATGTTTTTACTAATATCGACATCAGCAATATCAATTGATAAAATCTCAAACGCTGTACCAGAGTCCAAACCTTTACTCAATACTGTTTTAGAAATATTGTCCGGATTTTCAAGTACTTCAGTATGATGTTTACTTGAACCGATTGTTGAAACGATACCTTCACCAACACGAGCAATAATCGTTTCTTCACCAGCACCACCAACAAGTCGAGCAATATTTGCTCTAACTGTAATACGGGCTTTAGCTTTAACTTCAATACCGTTCATAGCAACACCAGCAATAAATGGCGTTTCAATAACTTTAGGATTAACAGACATTTGAACAGCTTCTAACACGTCACGTCCTGCCAAATCAATTGCTGCAGCTCGTTCAAATGGAAGGTCAATGTCAGCACGTTGTGCAGCAATATTAGCATCAACAACTCTGTCAACATTTCCTCCTGCTAGATAATGTGATTCTAATTGGTTTGTTGTTAACGCAAGTCCTGCTTTATGCGCTTTAATTAATGGCGCTATAACTTTTCTTGGAGATACACGACGTAAACGCATACCTACCAATGTACCTATACCAACATGAACACCAGCTGCTAAAGCTGAAATCCATAAACCAATCGGTACAAATGAGAATAAAATAAGTAATGCAACTACTATAATAACTGCAATTACGATAAAACTTAAACTAAACATGGTATCGCTCCTTTTTATTAATCTACTTCCCTCACAACTACTCTCGTACCTTCTACTTCAAGGATTTTAACGGTTTTATTGCGTAAAATGAAGTTACCATCTGAAACAGCATCAATACGCTCATTTTCATAAAAAATAATCCCTGCTGGACGAAGATCTGTAACTGTTTGAGCAGTTTTTCCTACGAGATGCGAGCGGTTATCATGCGAATTGTAACCAGACTCAGAATTAGTTGAATCTTTTAAGATAACTTTATCCAAAAATGGAATCTTCCTGTTGAAAATCTTCACTAATATCACCCATTCTACAATCGTTAAAATCAACGCAACAATAACATTTGCAAGCATAAATAGCAAATTATCACCGAGCGTTGTTATGCTTACAGTTATCAGTATCATACCAATAATACCAATTACTGCACCTACTACAAATAATTCAATTACAACTAATATAACGCCAATTGAGAAAATTAAGATAGAATGCATATTGACATTTCCCTGGATGAGAAATCCCAAAAATAAAATAAGTAATGATAAAGAAGCTATTATACCAGCCGCATTGATTTTTTTAGAGTAAAGTTGATATACAAATCCTAAGAATGTCAAACAGGTTAATATTAACGTAAAAATAGGTTGAACAATTATATTACTTACTTGTTCAACCCATGTGTCACCAGTAGTTGATTCCAAGATAGTTGTCATTTGTAAAAAATTATTATAACTCACAATTTCACCTCGCCCTCACATTAATTATACATGAAAACGAATTTACATTATAGTTAAAAGAACCCATAGAATATCAAATTAATTAATTCAAAACTATATAAGTATTCAAATTATATACTCGTTAAACATCGACTTGATTATAGTTTTCAGAGATGCATTTTAAATAAGATAAGTTACTGATTTATTATAGAACTCGAAAATTTGGCAAATAAAAACATCACCTATTAGTGACTTCCACTAATAGGTGATGTTTACTTTATATAATTAATATTCGTGTTGAGGGAGTCAACAGAGGTATTAATTATTTGAATTTACGTTTACGTGCAGCTTCTGATTTCTTTTTACGTTTTACGCTTGGTTTTTCGTAAAATTCACGTTTACGTACTTCTTGGATTGTTCCACTTTTAGAAACTGAACGTTTAAATCTACGTAACGCATCTTCAAGTGATTCATTTTTACGTACTACTGTTTTAGACATCTGTATTTCCCTCCCTCCAAATATCAACGGAACTTTATAGTCAATTGCACAGTAAAACTATGCATTTATAAGTATAATATATCTGTAATTTATGGTCAATTAGTAAATTGTTTTTTATTTGAAACATATTTCACATCAAAATCACAAAGACTTTCATATTTCGTTCTAAAAAACTCTAAATATTTTATTTAATGATAAGAGTTGATTATATAGTGCTTTTTCAATTTGTAAAAACAACACTAGATATTATCTAACCAAGCTTTATATAAAAGTATGGGTGTTGTTAATTTACACTAAAACTTCTCTATCTGATTTATTTGTTGCAAAATCTACAACTTTAATAGCTTGACCTTCATTTAACGGATAGTTCGCTTGTGTAATTTTCACTTTGACAATTTGACCGATAAGTGATTCATCACCTTCAAATTGCACTTTCATATAATTATCTGCATATCCAACTAATGTACCCTCAATATCTCCTTGTTCTTCAGGAATAACCTCAAGAACATCTTGATCAAACTTAGAAGCGTATAATTTACCTAATTGATTGCTCAAAGTAATTAATTTATGAACTCGCTCGTTCTTAACTTCTTCATCAATTTGATCATCCATTCTAGCAGCTGGTGTACCAATTCTAGGTGAATATGGGAATACGTGTAATTCAGAAAACTTGTGTTTCACGATAAAGTCATATGTTTCTTGGAATTCTGCTTCAGTCTCTCCAGGGAAACCAACAATTACGTCACTTGTAACAGCCAAGTCTGGTAAAGCTTTATGCAATTTCGTTAATCTTTCTGAAAAACGTTCCATTGTATATTTACGTCTCATACGTTTTAACACTGTATCTGAACCAGATTGTAATGGAATGTGTAGATGACGCACAACTTTAGTGGAGTGTTCTAACACATCAATCACTTCATCTGTAAGTTGACTTGCTTCAATTGATGAAATACGTATACGTTCCAATCCATTTATCGTTTCTAGATCACGTAACAATTGTGCTAAGTTGTAATCTTTTAAATCTTGGCCGTATCCACCAGTATGGATACCTGTTAATACTATTTCTTTATATCCAGAATTAACAAGTTGTGTCGCTTGCTCAACTACTTTTTCAGGGTCTCTTGAACGCATCAAGCCACGTGCCCATGGAATAATACAAAATGTACAGAAATTATTACACCCTTCTTGAATTTTTAAAGATGCACGTGTTCTATCAGTAAAATATGGCACATCTAACTCTTCATATTTACGGTTTTTCATTATATTTCCGACACCATTGATTGGTTGTCGTTCTTTTCGAAATTCATCAATATAACCAAGAAGCTTATGTCTATCTTGTGTACCAACTACAACATCTACACCAGGAATTTCCATAATTTCAGCAGAAGATGTTTGTGCATAACAACCCGTCACGCAAATAACAGCATCTGGATTTTGTCTAATAGCACGTCTAATAATCTGGCGACTTTTCTTATCTCCAGTATTAGTTACTGTACAAGTATTTATAACAAATACGTCTGCATTTGCTTCAAAATCAACACGATCATAATTTGCTTCTTTAAATAATTGCCAAATCGCTTCAGTTTCATAATGGTTTACTTTACAACCTAAAGTGTGAAACGCAACTGTTGACATAAATATTCACCCCATTAATTCTTTTTCATAACTTATTGCACTTAAAGCGTATAATGGCGCTGTTTCTGCCCGTAAAATTCTTGGTCCAAGCCCAACTACTGTGCTTGAATTGTTAAATAAAGCAATTTCTTTTTCAGAGAATCCACCTTCAGGTCCAAATATCATTAACACCTTATCCTGAGGTTTAAACTGTTGTAATGTTTGTTTGAAATTGCTCATTTCACCATCTTTAGCTTGTTCTTCGTATGCAATAAGTACATAGTCATAATTATCTATAGTATCATAAATCAAGTTTAAATTCGACTCGAATTGAATAGAAGGAATTGCCAATCGATAGCTTTGTTCAGCAGCTTCTTTAATAATTTTCTGCCAACGTTCTAATTTTTTTGCAACCTTCGAATCATTTAATTTAACAATTGAGCGTTCCATGCTAACTGCTATAAATGATGTTGCGCCTAATTCTGTAGCTTTTTGTAACAACCACTCATATTTATCTGCTTTGATCAACCCACTACAAATAGTTACATCAACTGGCAATTCTGTATTAATATTTTGTTTTTCAGTTAGCGATACTGTAATACTCTCGTTCGTTATTTCAACAATTTCACAAGTATAAACACTTTGATCTTTAAAAGTTAAAATAATTTTGTTGCCAACTGAATTTCTCATTACGTTTGTAATATGATGTATATCTTCTTTTTTTGTAATAAAAAAACGCTGACTTTCATCAGCGTTTTGGTTTAAGAAATAACGTTGCACATTATTCACTCACTTTCTGACCAACAAGACAAACCCATCCGTTGTCATGTTGTACTGAAATAATTTTAAAACCTACACGCTCCATATGTGACTGTATATCTTCATACTTCTCTTTTATAATACCAGAAGTAATAAAATATCCGCCTTCATTTAGAGTATTATAAGCATCTTCAATCATTTCATCAATAATGTGAGCTAAAATATTGGCTATTACTATGTCGAATTTTTCAGTTTCATCTTTCAACAAATTACCTGGAACAGCTTCAATTAACGTTTCACAGTGATTTCTTTTAAAATTTTCTTTAGCTACACTAACTGCCATTTCATCAATATCTAACGCTTTAATACGTTTTACACCGATTAAGTGACTAGCTATACTTAAAATACCTGAACCTGTACCGACATCTATGACTGAATGTTTTGGTGATACATAAGTTTCTATTGCTTTTAAACACATACTTGTTGTTGGGTGATCCCCAGTACCAAAAGCCATACCTGGATCTAGTTCAATACAAAGTTCATCCTCAACTTCTTTAGCATATGTTTCCCAACTTGGTACTATGGTGAACTTTTTAGATGCTCGGAATGGATGGAAATAATTTTTCCATTCATTCTCCCAATCTGTTTCAGCTATAACTTGTTCATTAAATTGAACAAGCTGTTGATCAAGTTCATCTAAATTTAAAAGCTCACTCTTAATTTGTTGACGCAAGTTTTTATCATAAGTCATTTCATTAAAATAGGCTTTTAATCTCACGCCTTTGTCCGGATAATCTTCCTTTTTCAAGGCATAAATTTCTCCGTATTTATCTTCCGGTTGATTAATTAAATCATTGGAATCTTCTATTACAACACCATTTGAACCATGATTTTCTAGTATGTTTGTAGCCAATTCTACTGCTTCGTGATTAATAATAATTGAAAGCTCTGTCCAATTCATGCTTTATTCTCCTTTAAAGAATCTTTTTGCTCTATCTTTAAAATTCGAAGGTTGTTCACTAATTTCTTCGCCACTAACTTGGGCAAATTCTTTCATTAGTTCTTTTTGTTTATCATTTAATTTAGTTGGTGTAACTACTTTAATGTCAACATATAAGTCGCCGTAACCATAGCCATGCACATTTTTAATTCCTTTTTCTTTTAATCTAAATTGCTTGCCAGTCTGTGTACCAGCTGGAATAGTCAATACAACTTCATTATTTAATGTAGGTATCTTAATCTCATCACCTAAAGCTGCTTGAGGGAAACTAATATTTAATTTGTAATAAATATCATCGCCTTCACGTTTGAAAGTTTCAGAAGGTTTAACTCTAAACACTACATATAAATCGCCAGATGGGCCACCGTTTACACCAGGAGAACCTTCGCCAGCTAATCTAATTTGTTGCTCATTGTCAACGCCTTCAGGTACTTTAACTTCTAGTTTAACTGTTTTATTTTCAGTTCCTTTACCATGACAAGTCGGACAAGCTTCTTCAAATTCTTGACCGCTTCCATTACATTTAGGGCAAACTTGTTCAGTACGTACTCTTCCTAAAATAGTATTTTGTTCAACAGCTACATGACCTGCACCATTACAGTAGCTACATGTCTTTTTGCTTGTACCTGGTTTTGCACCATCACCATGACACGTTTCACAAGTTACATCTTTACGAATTGATATTTCTTTTGTTGTGCCAAATACAGCCTCTTCAAATGTAAGTGTCATCGTATATTGAAGATCATCACCTTTTTGAGGCGCGTTTGGATCTCTTTGTCTGCCGCCACCGAAGAAAGAACTAAAGATATCTTCAAAGCCGCCACCGCCAAAGCCACTAAAACCACCAAAGTCAGAGCCATTAAATCCTTGACCACCAAAACCTTGAGGACCATCGTGGCCAAATTGGTCATAATTCGCACGTTTATTATCATCACTTAGGACTTCATAAGCTTCAGAAATCTCTTTAAACTTTTCATCTGCACCTTCTTCTTTATTAATATCCGGATGATATTTTTTTGAAAGCTTTCGATACGCTTTTTTGATTTCATCTTTTGAGGCATCTTTATTTACACCCAAAACCTCATAATAATCTCTTTTGGCCACAGCTATCTCTCCTTTTCTTAATTAACTAATATAGTTTATCTTAAACTGTCTCACTATCCAAATAAAAAGCCAAAGCCAATGTTCTATTGACTTTGACTTTTTAGATCATAACGACACAATATTATAATTGGGTATTTAATTATTTTTTGTCGTCGTCTTTTACTTCTTTAAATTCTGCATCTTCTACAGTGCTATCGTTATTTTTACCAGCATCTGCACCTTGCGCTTGTTGTTGCTGTTGCGCAGCTTGCTCATAAACTTTAGCTGATAATTCTTGAATTACTTTTTCAAGCTCTTCTTTTTTAGCTTTGATATCTTCAATATCTTGGCCTTCTAAAGCTGTTTTAAGTGCATCTTTTTTCTCTTCAGCAGATTTTTTATCATCTTCGCTAATATTTTCGCCTAAATCAGTTAATGTTTTTTCAACTTGGAATACTAAGCTATCTGCTTCATTTCTCAAGTCAACTTCTTCACGACGTTTTTTATCCGCTTCAGCATTAACTTCAGCATCTTTAACCATACGATCGATTTCTTCATCTGATAATGATGAACTTGATTGAATAGTAATTCTTTGTTCTTTATTAGTACCTAAATCTTTAGCAGTTACATTTACAATACCATTTTTATCGATATCAAATGTTACTTCGATTTGAGGTTTTCCACGTTCTGCTGGTGGAATATCCGTTAATTGGAATCTACCAAGCGTTTTATTGTCAGCAGCCATTGGACGTTCACCTTGTAAAACGTGTACATCAACTGAAGGTTGGTTATCTACAGCTGTTGAGTAAATTTGAGATTTAGAAGTTGGAATTGTAGTATTACGTTCAATTAACGTATTCATACGTCCACCTAAAATTTCAATACCTAATGATAATGGTGTAACGTCTAGTAATACAACATCTTTAACATCACCAGTGATTACGCCACCTTGAATTGCAGCACCCATTGCTACTACTTCATCTGGGTTTACACCTTTGTTAGGTTCTTTACCAATTTCTTTTTTAACTGCTTCTTGTACTGCAGGAATACGAGTTGAACCACCAACTAAAATAACTTCGTCGATATCTGAGTTAGTTAAACCAGCATCTTTCATTGCTTGGCGTGTAGGTTCCATAGTTCTTCTAATTAATGAATCTGATAATTCTTCAAATTTAGAACGAGTTAAGTTAACTTCTAAGTGTAATGGACCGTTTTCACCAGCTGAGATAAATGGTAATGAGATTTGAGTTTGTGATACTCCAGATAAATCTTTTTTAGCTTTTTCAGCAGCATCTTTTAAACGTTGTAATGCCATTTTATCTTGAGATAAATCAACGCCGTTATCTTTTTTAAACTCAGCCACTAAATAATCAATGATTACTTGGTCAAAGTCATCCCCACCAAGTTTATTGTCACCAGCAGTTGAAAGTACTTCGAATACGCCGTCACCTAATTCTAAAATAGATACGTCAAACGTACCGCCACCTAAGTCAAATACAAGTACTTTTTCGTCTTTGTCTGTTTTGTCTAAACCATATGCTAATGCCGCAGCAGTTGGTTCGTTAATAATACGCTCAACTTCTAATCCAGCAATTTTACCAGCATCTTTAGTTGCTTGACGTTCAGCATCGTTAAAGTATGCAGGTACTGTGATAACAGCTTTATCTACTTTTTCGCCTAAATAACTTTCAGCAGTATTTTTTAAGTTTTGTAAAATCATAGCTGAAATTTCTTGTGGTGTGTATGATTTACCTTCAATGTCAACTTTATAATCTGTACCCATATGACGTTTAATTGATTGTACAGTATTTGGGTTAGTAATTGCTTGACGCTTTGCAACTTCACCTACTTGTGTTTCACCATTTTTAAACGCTACTACTGATGGTGTTGTGCGAGAACCTTCAGGATTTTGAATTACTTTTGGCTCATCGCCTTCTAATACTGTTACACATGAATTTGTTGTACCTAAGTCTATTCCAATAATTTTACTCATAATAAAATTCCTCCATTTAATCATTAAATTAATTAATTTATAGCAATGTCGTTTCGCCAATAATGATTTATTGGTTTACTTTAACCATTGATGGTCTTAAAACTCTATCTTTAAGTTTATAACCTTTTTGAAGTTCTTGAGTAATCTCTCCAGATTTAAAATCTGGATTGTTATCTTGAACTACAGCTTGATGAATGTTTGGATCAAACACTTCACCTTCAGTTTTGATAACTTCAAGACCGTTATCTTTTAACGCGTTAATTAAACTTTCATGAACCATTTGAACACCTTTTTGAAGTGATTTAAACGTTTCATCTTCACCTTCTATTTCAAGTGCACGTTCAATATTATCAATTGCTGGTAATATATCAGTTAATACGCGTTGTGATTGATATGTTTTATTTATTTCATTCTCTTTTTGAATTCTACGCTTGTAATTTTCAAATTCTGCGTAAAGTCTTAAATATTTTTCTTCATTTTCATCTACTAATTGTTGAAGTTCGTCAATTTTTTGATCTTTCGGATCTATTTCTTCAATAACATTCTCGTCAGACGTTTCTTCTATTGCTTCATCTTGTAAATGACCTTTACTTTCTTCAGTTTGTTCAACTGAATCATCGTTATTCTTCTTGACGTTAGTTTCTTCAACTGTTGATTCAGTGTTTTTCTCAACTGATTCGTCTTTATTTGTCATTTTCTGCCCTCCAATACTTTTCTACTCCATCATTACCAAATTCTATTTAATAATTGAATGACATTTTGATAATGCATAGCTGTTGGTCCAATTACTGCAATTTGACCTTTTAACGTTTCATCAAAATGATATTGACTAGTAACAATTGATATATCACTTAAGCTGTCATCAATTTCATTTCCAATTTTTACATTAATACTTGGTGAAGATATATCCTGTAATAATTCTGCAATTCTATTTGATTCTATATATTGTAAAATCGGTTGAATTGAAGATACATTTGATTCATTCAATGCATCAATTAGTTTAACCTTTCCACCCATATAAATGCTATTACTTTGATTTGAAATATGGTTATTCATCGTATTCAATAATTTATTGATAAATTCCTCTTCTTGTTCTGATTGAACAAAAGACACAATTTCATCTTGATGATTTCTATTAAACTCTGTTAATTTATTCGTAACAAAGTTTGAAATTGTATTTAATTTGTCATTATTGAAAGGTATGTCTGAAGCAAGATGTACGTGTTCAACATGACCTGACGAAAACACAATAACCATAATTACTAAATTAGGATTAGCACGAATCAAATGCACATTATTGATAATATCTTGTTTATGATTTGGATGAACAACTAAAGTTGTATATTGAGATATATTTGACAATTCATCTGCAAAATAACTCAATGCAGAAGATACATCATATTGATTCTCAATTAACAATTGATTTAATCGTCTTAATTTATTTGTTTTTTGATGAGATGTTTGTTCAAGTAAACGATTGACATAATATCTAAAACCTAATTGTGACGGTGAACGCCCTGAAGAACTATGTGTTTTTTCTATATAGTTTAAATCTTCAAGTTGTTTCATCTCATTTCTAATTGTAGCTGGACTTACATTTAAGTTGTGTCGCTCAATTAGCGTTTTAGAACCAACGGGTTGTCCAAAATCAACATAATCCTCAACAATTGCGTTTAAAATACTCAATTGCCTATCTGTAATCATGTTTTTCACCTCATTAGCACTCACTTATCTCAAGTGCTAATTATAATTTATCAAATTGGTCAAAGTAAGTCAATGTTAAAGGCTCGAAATTTCAAATTTTTTTAATCATTTATAAGAAAAGCTTCAAAAACCTCATTACCTATGACTTTTCCACGTTCTGATAGTGCAATTGATTCACTTTTTTCTATTAACAATTGTCTATTTTTCAAGTCTTCTATCGTTTGACCAAAGACGTTTTCAATTGATTGGTCAAATTTATTTTTAAACCTTTGTCTATTGACACCTTCATTCAAACGTAATCCTAAAAACATTTCTTCTTCCATACGTTCTGTTAAAGTAGGTTTGTTTGACACTAAAATTGCTTTAGTTTCTTTATTAATTGCTTTGATATAATGATTTACAGGATTAATGTTAGTATAACGAACACCGTCTACATATCCACTTGCACCAGCACCAAACCCATAATATTCTTCATTTAACCAATAAACTTTATTATGTTCCGATTCATGATTATCTAATGCAAAATTAGATATTTCATATTGATGAAATGAGGATTGTTCAATTTTAGACATCAATAATTGATACATATCGGCACCTAAATCTTCATTTGGCAGTTTAAGAAGTCCTTTTCTATACATATTATAAAATTGCGTTTTAGGTTCTAGTATCAATCCATAACTAGATATATGTTGGATATCCATCGCTAGTGCTTGATTTAAACTTTGTTCAAAATCTTCAATTGATTGTTTAGGTAAATGGTACATTAAATCTAAACTTATTGATTGAATACCTGCATTTTTCGCATTTGACACAGAATTATAAATATCTTCACTGTTATGTGTTCTTCCAAGAATTGAAAGTAATTCAGGTTTGAAAGTTTGTACACCCATCGAGATTCTGTTCACACCGTATTTTTCTAATAATTGAACTTTATCTTTTGTTAATTCATCAGGATTTGCTTCAAACGTATATTCACCTGTAATAGTAAAAGTGTTTTGTATAGCTATTAAAAGTCTTTCAAGTTGCGCAATTGACAAAGCTGTTGGTGTGCCTCCACCAACGTACATCGTTCTTAAATTTTTATAGGTTGCTGTAGACATTTCCTTTATTAATGCATCTAAGTATTCATCTACTGGTTGGTTCTGTATAAAATATTTATTAAAATCACAATATGTACATATCCTTACACAGAAAGGAATATGTATATATGCACTCTTTACTGTCATATTCACGCCCCACTTTTCATTCTAAAATTCCTACAGCTATATCTACTTGAATAATTTCTAACGTTTATATTGAACTTCCGATTGTAATTTTTTTAGTACTTTTTCATAGTAAATGCAAAGATTAGAGTCTGAAACACTTATGTCCCAGACCCTCAATTTAACTATTCAACTTTGGTAATTTTAAAAATAAGAGCTCGTTATATTTTACTCATCATCCATTTTCAATACAGCTAAGAAAGCATCTTGTGGAATCTCTACATTACCAACCGCTTTCATTTTAGCTTTACCAGCTTTTTGCTTTTCAAGCAACTTACGTTTACGGCTAATGTCACCACCGTAACATTTAGCTAACACGTTTTTACCCATTGATTTAATGTTCGTACGCGCAACTATTTTTTGTCCTATTGCCGCTTGAACAGGCACTTCAAATTGTTGTCTCGGAATTAATGTTTTAAGTTTTTCTACTAACGCTTTACCACGTTCATATGCAAAATCTCTATGAACTATAAAGCTTAATGCATCTACTTTATCACCATTTAATAAAATATCCATTTTAACTAAATTACTTTCTTTATTTTCGATAAACTCATAGTCAAATGATGCATAACCTTTAGTATTAGATTTAAGTTGATCAAAGAAATCAAATACTACTTCTGCTAGTGGTAATTCATAAACAATATTTACACGAATATCATCTAAATAATCCATATTAATAAATTGACCACGTTTGCGTTGACATAATTCCATTACAGCACCGACATAGTCATTTGGAACCATCATAGTCGCACGAACGTATGGTTCAAATATTTTATCGATTTTATCACGATCTGGCATTTGTGCAGGATTATCCACTGTCACTTCGGAACCATCTCTTAAAATACATTGATAAATTACAGATGGGGCAGTAGCAATTAACTCAATACCGAATTCTCTTTCGATACGTTCTTGAATAATCTCCATATGCAACATACCTAAAAATCCAGTTCTATAACCAAACCCTAAAGCTTGTGATGATTCAGGTTCGAATTCTAACGAAGCATCATTTAATTGTAGTTTTTCTAACGCTTCTCTTAAGTCATTATAGTTTTTATTATCGATTGGGAATAACCCACAATATACCATTGGGTTCATTTTCTTATAACCTTGTAAAGGTTCTGATGCAGGTCTACTTGCCAATGTGATAGTGTCACCAACCCTTGAATCATCAACATTTTTAATACTTGCAATAATGTAACCTACATCTCCAACTGTTAATTCGTCAACTGGTAGCTGTTTTGGCGTATTGATACCCACTTCTGTTACTTCGAATTCTTTACCTGTTGCCATCATTCGAATTTTATCACCAGCTTTTACTACACCATCAACAATTCTTATTGAAGAAATAACACCTCTGTATGGATCATATTCAGAATCGAATATTAATGCTTTTAACGGTGCTTCTGGATCACCATCTGGTGCTGGAACAACTTCTACTATTTTTTCAAGTATTTCTTCAATACCAATATTAGATTTAGCACTTGCCAAAACAACATCATCTTGATCTAAACCAATCATGTCTTCAATTTCTTGTTTAACTCGTTCTGGCTCGGCTGCAGGTAAATCAATTTTATTAATAACAGGTAATAGCTCTAATTCATTATCTAAAGCTAAATAAACGTTTGCTAAAGTTTGCGCTTCAATACCTTGGGCAGCATCAACCACCAAGATAGCGCCTTCACAAGCAGCTAACGAACGAGATACTTCATATGTAAAATCGACATGCCCAGGTGTATCAATTAAATGAAATGTATAAGTTTCTCCATCTTTTGCCTCATACTTTAGACGAACTGCATTTAATTTAATTGTAATACCACGTTCTCTTTCTAAATCCATAGAGTCTAATAGCTGATCTTGCATATCTCTTGTTTCAACTGACTTTGTATTTTCCAATATTCTATCAGCTAATGTAGATTTACCGTGATCAATATGTGCTATTATTGAGAAATTCCTTATATTCTCTCTTCTTTTTAAGCGTTGCTCTTTATCCATTTTATCCTTCTCACTTTCATAAAATAAACCCGTATTATCATTCGTATCTTTGATATAATAACGTTTTTAAAAGGTAAATGCAAACGCCATAATCAACGATGAACTATGATTTTAAAACAATCTTTATTTATATACCTAATTACGATATGTTAATATTAAAGTTACGTACTTATAATTATAAAACGTATTGATTGTGTTTCCAACACAATTTATCGAACCAAACAAAATTTAAGCTAACCCCATCAAATAAATGATTGCACAAAGGTTAGACTTTTGTTAAAATATTTCTTGTTGTAATCAAATAAAAATTTGATAAGATGATCTCACTTTTAGGAGGTGACAGAAATGGCAAATATCAAATCTGCAATTAAACGTGTAAAAACAACTGAAAAAGCTGAAGCACGCAACATTTCACAAAAGAGTGCAATGCGTACAGCAGTGAAAAACGCAAAAACAGCTGTTTCAAATAACGCTGATAATAAAAATGAATTAGTAAGCTTAGCAGTTAAGTTAGTTGACAAAGCTGCTCAAAGTAATTTAATACATTCAAACAAAGCTGACCGTATTAAATCACAATTAATGACTGCAAATAAATAATCTTTTTAAATAAAAGTTCAAGCATATGCTTGAACTTTTATTTTTTATGTTATAGCGATAAAATAAATAATTCCAGGATTAAATGTTTATCCATATAAGATGACTTGAGTTTATAATCAGTTTCCGCACAAGCATCTATAATATTCAATAATTCATCAAGTTGATAATGTCTCACTTGTCCTAACGCTAATTTTACTCTATATGGATGTACGCCTATTGTTTTAGCAATTTGCTGTCCACTATATCCTTTTTGACTCAAAATCTTACATTGATAAAATAATCGGTAATTGCTCGTAATTAGTGCAAGTAATTTAATAGGTTCTTCTTTCATAGTTATTAAATCTTTTACTAAATGAATTGCTTGTTCCTTTTTCCTTTTCTGAATGTATTCTGTGAGTAGAAATACATTTTGCTCTAAACTTCTGTTAATAATTTGATTGACATCTTGCTTATTAATTGTTGGTCTGTCACCTAAAAACAAAATTAACTTTTCTAATTCTTGAGAAACAATATTAAAGTTAATACCTGTCAACTCAATAAATAAATCTAATGCATCTCTTTTGATATCTTTGAAATTCTCATTTAATTTACTTTGGATCCATTTTTTTATTTCTTCTTCAGACATTTGCTCTATTTTTTTAAGCCTTGCATTCTTTTTTAGAGTTTTAGTTAACTTTTTTCTTTCATCAAGTTTATTTTGATATATCTCAAAGACTATCAAATTTTCACCGTCATATTTTTCAATAAATTCTATTAATTGATCTACATTATGAGCCATATCTTTTGGCGATTTTTCACCTGTAAATATATATGCATTTTTAACCAAAATTGCTTTTTTATCTGAAAAGAAAGGCAATGTTAATGTTTCTTCAACAATTGGCGCAATCTCTGTTTCGTATAAATTATATTTCACAAAGTTAAAGTCATCTCTATCACTTTCCAAAAATTGTGATATGATTTCTGCGCTTTGTTTTTCAACCAATTCAGGCACATCTCCATAAATAGCTACAATATTGTCGCTCATTCATTACACCCTTTCATTCGTTTAACACATCAATAGATTATATCATGTTTCTGTATCTATAAACCACTTGCATTTCCATAAGAGTTTGAATCAACTTTTAAATTTTCATCTAAGTCTATTGTAACTTCACCGTTTTGTTGACTATTGTAAATGCGACTGCGAATACCTTGCAATCGTTTAACAACTTCTATGTTAGGTAGATGATACATATTGTTCTTCCCAGAAGAAATCAAACTTATTTTAGGCCTAATCACCTCTATAAATTCTTTAGAACTACTTGTCTTACTTCCATGATGTCCTACTTTTAAAATATCAATCTCTGGCAAATTATATTTCTTTAATAGTAAAGATTCATTATTTTTACTAGCATCACCCATTAATAAAGCTTTTTTATTTTGATATGTAATCATAGTAATAATCGAATATTCATTTTTATCTCGGCTATTTGGAATAAAACTATCAAAAAATTGAAAACTACTATCCCCAAGTTTAAAACTACTAACTTGTCTTACATCCATAAGTTTAATGTTATACTTATGGCTTAATTTTGATAATAACAACAATGTTTTACTACTATATCCTTTATTGTATATCACTATATGCTTAATTTTAATATGACTAATAATATATTCTACTTCACCAATATGGTCATTGTGTGGATGTGTTAAAATTAAATACTCTAATTCGTTTATCCCTCTTTCATTTAGCGTTGGTAAAATATGATATTTAGAAATTGAAAAACTAGGTTGTTTAGTATCATTAATCACTTTTCCACCTGTATCAATCAAGACATTTTGGTTCTTACCGCCTTCATATAAAATACTGTCTCCCTGCCCCACATTTAACATTGTAATTTTGTGATGTGAATTTGTTGGATACGTTATTAATAATGTCATAATAATTATAGTCCAAAACGTAACCAATCTATATTTACGTTTAGCCAATAACCAAAATATGTAATAAACAGAAATTATAAACAATATAAATATCCAATCATTAAACTTAGGAATAGAAAAGTGTGATTGCTTGATTCGAGTGAATAGGTCTAGTAACCAATCATGAAAATTGAAACTTAGGTCAACAAAGTAATTTAGCGGCGTTAAGCCCACAATAAAATGGCTTGTAATAAAGAATACAATTGATAGAGGAAACAGTATAATCGAATAGTACGGTACAAAAATCAAATTAGATAAAAAACCCACCCATTGAAGTTGATGAAAGTTAGGAATGGCAACGATAAATGAAGCTAATTGTGCAATAAAAGTAATTATGAATAATGATTGTAACTTTGACAATTGCTGTAAAAAAGGAAAAAGTAGCATAATAAAAAATGAAATGATGAATGAAAATTGAAATCCAATATCATAAACAACTAGTGGATTCAAAATAAACATAATTATAAAAGTAAATGCTAATAGCTGAATACCCTTTATTTTAATTTGCTTAGTAATAAGTAGTACTAGTGTTGTCATTATTATAGCTCTTACCGCACTAGGTGCATAATTTGTGTATTGAGCAAACAAAGCTAATACAATGATTGTAATTCCTTTAATGACAAATAAAGGAAAATTTAATCGTTTTAAAGGTTGGTAAATTAAGAATACAATTGCAGCTATATGCGAGCCACTTACTGCCAGCAAATGATATATACCTATCTCTTTAACACGTTCCTTAAATTGCTCATTAATTTCTTTTACGTCACCAGTAATCAATGCCATAATACGATTTGGAAACTTAATACCCGAATCATAAATTCGATTCATTATAAACTGTTTATGTTTCTCAATTAAATTAGACTGGTTCGATTTTAGACAGCTTTGTACAACTATACTTTGTAATTTAAGAGTTACAAACTTGTTGTCATTAACTTTGAATTGTCCTTTAACAATACAATTACGACTTTCAATTTTCTTTAAATCAAAATTCTTTTTATCTGTTAAAAAGAAAGGATATATTTCATTCTTTAAACTCAACCTACCTTTATATGTGTCACTATCTTGACGTTGAATTTGGATTACTTGAGCACGCTCATTAAACTGAGGATTACGTTCAATATAATTGATATAATTAAATACTGCTTGTTGCGAATAATGTAAATACCATGAGGAAAAAATGATTAAAAAGAGAGAAATAGGAGCATAAACTATTTTATTTTTACGATAAGCAATAAACAAAAGTAAAATGAAAAGAAATGTAGAGAGCACTTTGCTAGAATTCCAAAGTACTCCTACAATCATTGATAATGCGACATACAGCAACACATTAACCTTTAGTCAGGTATTTAGCAACATATTCTGGTGAAAATGGAATTTTTTTAAATTCAATACCAGATTGCTTGAGTAATTTAGTTGCATATTCATGGTTATGATAATCTTCTGCATAGTAGATACGCTTTATGCCTGCTTGAATAATTGACTTTGTACAATTTAGGCATGGAAAATGAGTAACGTAGATTGTAGCACCTTCAGTAGATACACCTTGTTTTGCACATTGTAATAAAGCATTCATTTCTGCATGTATCGTTCTGATACAATGTCCATCTTCAATTAAACATCCTTCATCTATACAATGCACCTCGCCAGCTACAGAGCCATTATAACCACCAGCAATAATACGATTATCCTTAACAATCGTTGCACCTACAGATAATCTTTGACAAGTTGAACGTAATGCTAGCAAATGACTTTGTGCCATAAAATATTCTTCCCACTTGATTCTTTCCAAGATGTTCACCTTCCATACTTAAAATTTAGTAACATTTTCTAATAATATAAGATTAATCACAAAAAATAAAATTTGCAATTAAAATAATCCGTTATGTCGTGAAATAAGATTTCAGTTTATCAAAAGTTTTACTTCCAAAACCTTTTACTTTTTTCAAATCGTCAATTTCTTGAAATGCACCTTGTTGGTTGCGATATTCAACAATTGCATTAGCTTTAGCTTGACCTACTCCAGGAACAGACATCAATTCAGATACAGATGCCGTATTTAGATTTACTTTAGTATTATTTGTGTTTCCATTATTTGTGTTCCCATTTTTTGTGTTCCCATTTTTTTCGTGCACACTATTTACTCCAATTTGTGGTTCAACGTTCTTTTGTCCTTTATGCGGTATAAAAATCATTTTTTGATCTGTTAATTTTTCAGACAAATTAATTTGACTTACATCTGCATCATCCAATAATTGTGCTTTATCAAGTAAATCAATTACTCTATCCTTAGATGTCATTTTGTAAACATTAGGATGTTTAACAGCACCTTTTACATCGATATATACAGGACCTTTATTTTTTGAATTATCTCCATCTTTGACCTGGACATCTTCTAATTTGGACAAACTACTATTTTCACTAGTGTTTTGTTTCAGAGCAGTATCTTTATTTTCAAAATCTCTTGCAGTATGTTCATCTTGTCTCCAGAATATAAAACCTATTAATAACATAATTAAAACAACAGCACTTATAATATATAACTTCCATTGATTGAAAAAATCTTTATAGCGTAATAAAAATTGATACAACAAAACCACTCCTCAACTTTTTACACGTCTGAGCAAGTGGTTTTACTTTTATTTTTTGGCAATAAAAAATAATCTATCTGCATGTTCATTATGTTCATTTTCATCAAAGTCTGTAAAAGTTTCGATGTCATTAAATCCAATTTCGGTCAACCATTTTAAATAAGTTGTTTCTGCGAATGTCCTTTGATAATGTGACTCGTCAAATCTAGAATATGTTTGATTTTCATTTTGTATGAAAAATGACATTTCGTGATAAACACTTAAAGGTAAGTCACCTTGTATTGCATCCCACGCTAAAAATATTCCGTCTCTATCATCAATATAACTTTGGTTATTAAACAATGTCATCATCTTGTGTACTGTATGTACATCAAACATAAATACACCTGAGTCATTCAAATGATTATATACATTTTTGAATGTTTCAATGACAGCATTCTCATCTTGTAAATAGTTTAGAGAGTCACAAAAAATTGTGATAACATCAAATGTTTGCTGCAAATCAAAAGAAGTCATGTTGCCCTCTATCCAATTAACATTTGTTGATTTTTGAGACGCAACAGTTAACATATCTACGCTTAAATCCATACCAGTCACTTGACCTAAATCTACTAATCGAACAGTCAAGCTCCCTGTTCCACAACCAATATCCAAAATATTCGAGCCATTCTCACAATAATTTGCAACAAGTTCATACCATTTTTCATAAGGTTGATCTTGTGTTAATTGATCATACACTAAACTCATTTCCGCATATTGTGACATAATTAGTACGCAACCTGGCCATAAGATTCTAATGGTGCATCTTGATATAACTTTTCAATATTATAGTAATTTCTTTCATCTTTATGGAAAACATGTACTACAACATCCGCTAAATCAATTAAAATCCAGCGTGCTTCATTGTAACCTTCCATACGTTTTACATCAACATTTTGTTCGTTGGCCGCTTCTTTAACAGCTCGAGCAATTGCTTGAACTTGGCGTTCGTTATTTCCATGGGTTACAACAAAATAATCTGTCATATCACTAATGTTTTTCATCTCTAATGAAATGATATCTTCGCCTTTTTTATTGTCAACTGCATTCACTGCAATTGTTAATAATTCTTGTGAATTCATTTAATCATCCTTTATTCTTTCGTCGCTATAATTGTAATAATTCAAACAATCAATTGTCTTATTATATACTGTAATGTCTTTTTGAATTAAAAATAATACTGTTCGTTTAGAAATTTCATAAATTGTTTTATCTAAACTACCTTGATTGTATGCCATATCCCGGATATCCTCAACTCCTGGTATTGTTCTTCCAGGTTCGATATAATCCGCAATAAAAATCAATTTTTCAGTTTTTGTCATTTGCTGACGACCTGTAGTATGATACTTAATCGCCATTAAAACTTCCTCATCGTGAATACCATATTCATGCTCCATAATTGCTGCACATACCGGGCCATGCAAAATTTCACTACCGTAACTTAGTAAATCATTGCCTAATTCATATTGTCTAACAATTTGATACATTTTTCCTAAGTCATTATACTTACATAAATCATGTAAAACACCTGCTAATTCTGCTTTGCTAGCATCTCCATCATAAATCTCAGCAAGTTTTACTGCTGTTTCTGCCACTCTTAAAGAATGATTGAAGCGTTTTTCGGGCAATTTTTCTTTGGCAAGCCGTTTAGCTTTTTCAATGTTCATATAATCCTTCCCCCTTAATATAATTTTCAACGGATTTAGGAACAAGAACTTGGATGGATTGTTTTGCTTTAACTCTTTGTCTTATCATTGTAGAACTTATATCTACCCTCGGAATCTGAACGGCAATCATATTGCTATCAACACTTTGAACATTTTTGTCTCTATTTACAACTACAAAAGTCACCATATCTTTCAGGATTTCAATTTGATACCATTTTTCCAACTGGTCATATTGATCCGTTCCAATAACAAAATACAACTTACTTTCCTTGTGTAACTCTTTAAAAGTCTTTATCGTGTCATAAGTATAGCTTTGACCGCCTCGTTCAATTTCTATATCGCATATTTTCCCAAAACCAAGTTCATCAATCACTAACTGTATCATCGTTAATCTATGATGCACATCAAGAAAATCATGATGTTGTTTTAACGGTGACATAAAACTAGGTAAAAAATAAAATTCATCTGGCTTTAGTTGATGAAAAACTTCACTAGCTACTATCATATGTGCAGTATGAATTGGATTAAATTGCCCGCCGTAAAGTACAATTTTTTTCATTGTTATGGTAATTCAATCTCTTTATTTTCTTTAGATTCTCTATAAATAACAATCATTGAACCAATTACTTGCACTAATTCACTATGTGTAGCTTCACTTAATGTTTGCGCTAATTCTTTTTTATCATCAAAATTATTTTGCAAAACATGAACTTTAATTAGTTCTCTATTTTCCAATGTGTCATCAATTTGTTGAATCATATTTTCATTGATACCGCCTTTTCCAATCTGAAAAATAGGATCAATATTATGTGCTAAACTTCTTAAATATCGTTTTTGTTTGCCTGTAAGCATAGTGTTATTCTCCTTTTAATTTTTCTAATACTGCTAATTTCATACAGTTAATATCAGCTTCTTTACCTGTCCATATTTTAAAACTTTCAGCACCTTGATAAATAAACATATCTAATCCATTATAAATCGGGTTTCCTTTTTCTTCTGCCTTTAATAAAATCGGTGTTTTATAAGGTATATAAACAATATCACTCACTAAAGCATTCTGAGAAAGATGCTTCAATTCGATAATACTATCATTATTTTCTGCCATACCTGCCGGAGTAGTATTTATCACAATATCAAATTCATCTAAATACATTTCAGCATCGTTTAACGTAATTTGATTCACATCTAAATTCCAAGATTCAAATCGAGACATTGTTCTATTCGCGACTGTCAATTTATGCTTTACAATTTTAGATAATTCATAAGTGATGCCTTTGCTTGCACCACCTGCCCCCAAAATTAATATATATGCATTCTCTAAATCTGGATAAACTTGGTATAAACCTTTAACATAACCAATGCCATCTGTATTATACCCTATCCACTTACCTTCTTTTATCAAAACGGTATTTACAGCACCTGCAATAATTGCTTGTTCATCAATGATGTCTAAATAAGGCATGATACGTTCTTTATGCGGAATAGTAACATTAAAGCCATTTAATTTTTTTTCAGATATAATTTCTTTAATTAAATGAAAATCCTCAACTGGAATATTTAAAGCGTCATAAGTATAGTCTAACCCTAAAGACTTAAAGTTTGCACTATGCATCGACGGTGATAAAGAATGCTCAATTGGACTACCGATAACTGCAAATTTCATTTTTAAATCACCTTACAAAATAGAATTTCTTAATATAACATCAACATTTTTAGGAACACGTACAATCACTTTTGCTCCTGGTCCAATAGTTATAAAACCAAGCCCAGAAATCATTACATCTCGTTTTTCTTTACCAGTTTCAAGTCTAACAGCTTTCACCTCATTAAGATCAAAGTTTTGAGGATTACTAGGTGGCGTTAATAACTCACCTAATTGATTACGCCATAATTCGTTAGCTTTTTCTGTTTTAGTTCGATGTATATTCAATTCATTTGAAAAGAAGCAAATTAATGGGCGCTTGCCACCTGATACATAATCAATTCGCGCTAATCCGCCAAAGAACAATGTTTGTTCTTCATTTAATTGATAAACACGTTGTTTGATTTCTTTTTTAGGCATTATAATTTTTAATTCTTTTTCACTCACTAAATGAGTCATTTGATGGTCTTGAATAATACCTGGTGTATCGAACATAAATGAAGTTTCATCTAGAGGAATATCAATCATATCCAAAGTTGTGCCTGGGAATCTTGATGTTGTTACAACATCTTTCTCTCCGACACTTGCTTCAATTAATTTATTGATTAGTGTTGATTTACCAACATTTGTAGTTCCTACAATATACACGTCTTCATTTTCTCTTACTTTTGCAATTGAGCTTAATAAATCATCGATACCCCAGCCTTTTTCTGCTGAAATTAACACGACATCATCTGCTTCTAATCCATATTTTCTAGCAGTTCGTTTTAACCATTCTTTAACTCGACGCTTATTAATTTGCTTCGGTAATAAATCCAATTTATTTGCCGCTAAAATAATCTTTTTATTTCCGACAATACGTTTAACTGCATTGATAAAAGATCCTTCAAAGTCAAACACATCGACAACATTAACGACAATACCTTTTTTATCTGCAAGACCTGATAATAATTTTAAAAAGTCTTCGCTTTCTAACCCTACGTCCTGAACTTCATTATAATTTTTCAGTCGGAAACAACGTCTACAAATCACGTCATCTCGGAACAGATTATGTTCTGGTACAAAACCAGGTTTATTTTTATCTTCAGATTGAAGTGGTGCACCACAACCGATACATTTTAAAATATCTGACAATCAATTTTCCTCCCATGTGATATAACCTTTTTTACTAAAATGACGCAATAATCGTCTTTCAATCAATCTATTAAACTTAGTAATAAATCCATCTGTTCTCTTTACTGGAACTACCATAATTGTATATAAACCTCGACGATTCCCACCAAATACATCTGTAAGCATTTGGTCACCAATGACAACTGTTTCATCTGGCTTAATGTTCATTTTAGTCATTGCTTTGTCAAATGCTTTACCCATTGGTTTTCTTGCTTTAAATATAAAATCTATATCTAAGTGCTGACTAAAACTCGCAACACGTGTTTCGTTGTTATTAGACACAATTGTGACTGTGATGCCTTTTTCATTAGCTTCTTTAAACCAAGCTTTAACACGTTCTGTAGGTTCTTTTACATCCCAACCTACTAATGTATTATCCAAATCTGTTATGATACCTTTCACGCCTTTGTCGACTAACTTATCTAAATCAATTTGAAATATTGACTGAACATATGAATTAGGCATAAAAAACTTGCGAACTAAACCCATTTAACTCACCTTTACCTTTTTATAATTGAGAAACTAATGCTTCAACTGTTTGACTAGATGATACTGCTGCTTTTTCTAAAAATGCTTCAAAACTAATTTCAGCTTCTCCATTTGCCAAGTCAGAAACAGCTCTCACAACAACAAATGGTACTTTGAACTGATAACATGTTTGTGCAATTGCTGTAGCTTCCATTTCAACCGCCATAGCATTTGGAAATACTTCTTTAATTTTCTGACGTTGTTCTACACTACCAATAAAGCTATCTCCACTCACTATCAAGCCTACTTTAGCTGCTAATTGCTGTTGATCAATTACTTGTGATACTTTTTCTATTAAGCCTTTACTTGATTCAAAAGTAGCTGGCATCTGTGGTATTTGACCAAATTCATATCCAAATGCTGTTGCATCTGCATCATGATATTTTAAATCATCACTTATAAGCACGTCACCAACTTTCAGACTTTCGTCTAGTGCACCTGCCGATCCAGTGTTAATAATAATATCAGGTTTGAATTTATTAATTAATAATGTTGTAGAAATTGCAGCGTTCACCTTTCCAATTCCACTTTGGGTAATCACTACTTCTCTTTCTTGTAAAATGCCAGTATAAAATTTAACATGTGCAATTGAAATCTCACTTAATTGTGTTAATTTATTTTTTAAAATTGTAACTTCTTCTTCCATGGCACCAATTATACCAATCATTATCTGATTCACCTCATTTATAAAATCCTAGCATTTGTTATTTTATCACATTTTAATCACTACAACGACAAGTATAATGATTTTCATCATAGTGCTAATATTTTGCATATTTTAGGTTAATTTAACTTTCTACAAACAAACTACTAACGGAAATCTAAACTGGAGATTATCTTAGAGGTAATAATTTATTCATTGCATTCATTTTTCAAGACGAGAAATAAGATAATTTATAAAACAAAGATCACTTTATTAATCAGAATGAAAATGATATGTTTAGATAAATCATGATGAAAATATGAGGGATATATAATGGCACAAAATAATCAAAACAACTATGTAACAAAGATAGCCACTTGGGGCAGTTTTATCGCAATTGCTTCATTTATTATTTTATTTGTTAGTATTTTTTTAAAATTCACTTTTGACGTTCAATTTTTAACACAGGTGATGAATATATGTCGATATACTTTGATTTTAGGATTTATACTTATGTCCTTACCTGATGTTGTTGATAAAAACATCAAGAAAATTATATTCGATGCATTTATTATCATTGTCTTTATCTTCTTTTTACTATAGAAATGTGAATCATTGTTACAAAAATAATCATAACTATATCGTTAATTTCTACATCTGACCAGTTGTTAAAATCATCTGGTCTTTAATTTTGGTCTATCAAACAAACGATACATATTTATGTAATTACACTAATTATAATCAAGAACCTATATCACAGAAAAATTCTAATTTAATATATTTGTCGAGAACAAAGTTAATTTAACAATTATAGAATTAACTTGCGATTTTTTACCAAACAAAAAAGCAGCACACGAAACATGTGCCACTCTCAACGAATTTATTTTTTCTATGAAGTAATTACGTAATCTTACAAACAACTTAACTAGTATAGCTAAAGCACAATAAAACTTATTTAATAATCATATTTAAAAATTCATCACTAATTTCATAAATTGCTGGTCTACTTTTAATTTTAACTAAATACTGATTGTATTTTTTTATTGTGTTATTAATTTTAACTCTACTAACACCCAATATGTTTTCTATATCGATTAAAGATAATCTATTCCTTTTATTACCAAATAATTTATCCATTGATAAGAGATATAAACATTCATAGTCAACCTTTTTATAATGATTTGATAAACAGCGTGTTAATTTTTCAGTTGCATTCATTTTAGGTACTAGATCATCGAGTATCCTATCTTGTCCCACAATTAATAAATCAAGCATAATTTCTATAAAGCCTGTCAAATCACCACAATTCAAGTGATTTGAAGCATTTATAAATGCTTTATAATATTTTGATTTATTTCTATTAATTACATACGAAAATGTCAATGCAGTATAATTATCGTAATAGTCACTTAAAAGTTTTGCTATTATAAATCTTCCAACTCTACCATTACCATCATAAAACGGATGAATGTATTCAAACAGATAATGACTAGCCATAATTTTAAACGGTTGAGGTGCATCAAAATATTTTAAAAACGTCAGCATTTCACCGATATATTCAATAATTTTGGTTTCTGGTTCTAAGCCTACATGCATATACTTATTCGTCGATGCATCGTGCACACCTACAAAATTTTTACGGAATAAATTCCCATCTAACTTATCTTGTTCATTAATTTCTCTAGAAACTAATTTATCATAAATTTCTCTAATATCTTTAACACTATCAACTCTTATTTTCTGACTATGTTCTATTTCTTTATATTGGTCTACTAGTCCTCTAAACTTTAAAAATTCTGATGATTTATTATTTAGTGCATGTGCAATTTCTTTTTTTGTACTAAATACATTTTCAATTTCATTAGTACTTTGTAATTCATCAATTAATAAATCATTAAAATATTGTTCTCTAACTGCATGCGGTACAGAATTTAGTGCACTATCGATTCTTCTACTGTTTAACGAAATTAATTCTTGCTTTTTAGATAAATTTTTAGTAACCATGAAAAACAATGGATATTTTTTATCTACTACCTTTTTTCCATTTACCATAGGCGTGATATTGATATTAGTATTGAATGAGGCTAAGGAATTAAATCTTCTTTTATACTCATCTTTCATTTTGCTTTCATTGTATTCATGAAAAATACTTTTTAAAGTTCTAAAGCTCATATTCAATACCCTCCTTATGTAAAAATGTGTTTTTTGAGATAAAAATCAATTTTCAATATATTTGATAAATTTTATCATGCTTATACTCTAAAAACTATATAAACAGAAAGCTTCCTAATTAACACGAATATTTTATTTCCACACAACAAAAAAGCAGCACACGAAACATGTGCCACTCACTATCATTTCTCTTGTGAAGTATTAAAATAAAATTCTAAAAATCAAAATATAGCTTAATCTTTAAAATTAACTTCTTGTAAAGTTACACCCTAAAACAATAAGTCATTTTAAAACAACTGGAGCACTTCTTTAAATGAAAAGATACCTGTCAATATCGTAACAAGTACCGCTACGATACCAAAGATAAACATCCAGTTCGGATGTTTGTAATCACCGACAATTGATTTCTTTTTACTAGCGATTAATATCGCACCTAACGTAATAGGCAATATCCAACCATTGATCGCTCCTGCAATAATTAATAAACTGATTGGTTTTCCAATGAATAAGAAAATCAAAGTTGAAATTACGATAAATACAATTACAATCAAATTACTCTTTTCGTTAAATGATTTATGAAGTGTTTTTAAAAATGTCGCACTAGTATATGCAGAGCCAATCACGGATGACATAGCTGCAGCAAACAATACAATACCAAAAATATTTTTACCAATTGGTCCAATAGCATGTTCAAATACAGATGCAGGTGGATTGTCAGAACTTAGTGTAACACCTGTTACTACAACTCCTAAAACTGCTAAGAATAATAATGTTCTCATAATACCAGTTGTCAAAATACCAGCAATTGCTGATTGATTTACAAAAGGTAAATATTGCTTACCTTTAATGCCCGAATCTAAAATACGATGTGCACCTGCAAACGTAATGTAACCACCTACAGTTCCACCAACTAGAGTAATAATTGGCAATACTAATTTCATTGGATGCTCTGGCGCAAAGGTATGCACAAAAGCATCCCCATAAGGCGGATTAGAAACAAACATTACATAAGCGACAACTAATATCATCACAATACCGAGAATCATAGAAACAATGTCCATAATTTTTTGTCCACTTTTACTTACAAAGATTAATATGGCAAATATTGCAGTAATTGCTGCGCCCCATTTTACATCTAATCCAAAAATGGCATTTAAACCTAAACCCGCACCTGCTATATTTCCAATATTAAATGCAAGACCACCAAATGCAATTAAAATCGAAATTACAGTACCTAATCCTGGAATAACTTTATTTGAAATTTCTTGTCCCCTTAAGCCAGTCACTACTAAAATACGCCAAATATTGATTTGCGCACCTATATCAATAATGATTGATAATAAAATTGCAAATGCAAAACTAGCAAAAAATTGCGATGTAAACACAGCAGTTTGTGTTAAAAATGCCGGTCCAATAGCAGAAGTTGCCATTAAGAATACGGAACCTAATAATAACCTTTTATGATTTTTAGTAAATTCAAAGTCACTTCCATGCTGTTTATTTTTTAAATTTCTCCCCATGTTTTAGCCCCCTATAAGGATTGAATATCAATGCCTTCTTTCGTTAATATTTTTCTTATTTTCGATACAAAATCTAAAGCATGAGCACCATCACCATGCACGCAGATTGTATCTGCTTGTAACGTTATTTCTTTGTTGTTTTTCGAGATGACTTTATTTTCTTTAACCATTTTCAAAACTTGATTTAATGCTTCTTCAGTATCAGTGATAACCGCTCCACTTTCTCTCCTACTTACTAACTGTCCATTATCCTCATAACGTCTATCAGCAAAAACTTCAGATGCTGTAATGAGCCCAACATCTTTTGCTTCAGAAATTAAGAATGAATTTGCCAAGCCAACTAAGACTAATGAGGGATCAAAGTCATAAACAGCTTGTGCAATCACTCTTGCAATCGCTTTATCTTTTGCTCCCATCTGATATAACGCTCCATGTGGCTTTACGTGACTTATTCTAACCTGATAAATTTGACAAAACCCTTGTAGTGCACCTAATTGATAAATCATCAGATTATAAATTTCATCTAAAGACATATCCATATTTCGTCTACCAAACCCCTTTAAATCAGGTAAGCCTGGATGTGCGCCTATGGCAACGTTATGTTCTTTTGCTAACTTAACAGTTTCATTTATTACATTTTCATCACCTGCATGAAATCCACAAGCAATATTTGCACTTGTAATTAATGGAATAATTTGATGATCACCACCAAACGAATAATTTCCATATGCTTCTCCTAAATCACAATTCAAATCGACTCGCATTATAATTCCACCCCGTTTACTATTTGGTGCTTTTCTAAAAATTTGATATCAACATCTTTCGCATCGCCATCGCAATATGCTGGATAATTTAATACTGCATATAAAAAATCTGCTGTTGTTGAAAAACCATCAATCACCATTTCATCTAATGTAACTTTTAATTTTTCAATTGCAGCAGCTCTATCACGCGCTTTTACGATAACTTTTGCAACTAAAGAATCATAGTATGGTGATACTTGATAACCGTGATATAACAAAGAGTCAACACGTACATTAAAACCTTGAGGTAAATGTAAACCAGTCACTTTGCCTGGCGTTGGCATAAATTTCTTTTCTGGATTTTCAGCATTAATTCTCGCTTCTATAACATGACCATTAAATCTAATGTCTTCTTGTGTAAAAGGTAGTCGGTCTTGCTCAAGTAAAAATAGTTGAGCTGCAACTAAATCCCTTTCTGCTCTCATTTCAGTAACTGTATGTTCTACTTGAATTCGTGCATTCATTTCAATGAAATAATGTGCATCTTCTGTTACTAAAAATTCTATCGTACCTGCACTTCTATAATTAGCAGCACGCGCTACCTTTACTGCATCATTACAAATTTGTTGTCGTCTCTCTTCTGAAAGTGCCGCGCAAGGTGATTCTTCTATCAATTTTTGATTTTTACGTTGTACTGAACAATCACGCTCACCTAAGTGCACATAATTATCTTTACCATCTCCCATAATTTGCACTTCTACATGCTTTGCCACAGGAATAAAAGCTTCTACATATACACGCTCATCATCAAAATACTTTTGTCCTTCACTTTTAGCTTCTTTAAAAGCTTTTTCAAGATCTTCGGCACGTTTAACGATACGAATACCTTTACCACCGCCACCACTTGCGGCCTTAATTACAACTGGATACCCGATATCTTTTGCAAGAGTTTCTATTTCAGAAACTTCATTGATAGCATCATTAGAACCTGGAATAACTGGAACACCAGCTCGATGTACTGTTTGTCTTGCAGTTATTTTATCTCCCATCATTTGCATTGTTTCCTTAGTAGGACCTATAAACAAAATGTTATGTTCTTCTACAGCTTGAGCAAATTTTGTTGATTCTGATAAAAATCCATATCCTGGATGAATTGCATTTGCACCTGTTATTTCTGCAGCTGCAATTATACGGTTTATGTTTAGATAACTGTCTAAAGCATTTGCTTCACCAATACATATAGCCTGATCTGCTAAATGAACATGTAAACTTTGTTCATCACCTTTTGCATATACTGCAACAGTATCTATTCCCATTTCTCTGCAAGCACGTATAATTCTTACAGCGATTTCACCTCTGTTTGCAATTAAACAACGAAGCATTTGTTTTCCCCCTTTACTTTACACGCACTAACACTTGATCATATTCAACATTTGTTCCATGATCAACTACAATTTCCACGACTTCTCCACTAACGTTAGTCGTTACTTCATTTAATACTTTCATTGCTTCAATGTATCCTATAACATCGCCTTTATTTACTGTATCTCCAACTTTAATCTTTGGTTCAGTAAGTTCTTTACTATCTTGTAAAAAGAATGTGCCAACCATTGGGGATTTTATTGCTTCACCTTCATCTGAATGTGTATCATTCTTGCTATCATTTTTATCGGCCACTACTGTTTCATTATCATTGTTTTGATTATGGTAATTGCTATAAACTGATTTAGGTTGCTCTTCTGTAAAATCAATTTCAATTTCATCATCAAAGTTTTTATATTTAAATTTCTTTACATCATAATCTTTTACTACCTTTATTATTTGTTCGATTTTTTCAATATCCATTTTAAAAGTCCCCTTTAACTAACGTTGCTAATTTTTTAGAAGTTTGGCGCATTTTTGAAATATCAAATACTGGTGATACTAGATTTTCCTTTAAAATATCATTAAGTATAGACATTTGTTCTCGATTCTTTTTTTCTGCCTCTTGAAAAGAAAGCCATTTAAACTGTACCTGGTCTTTTGGCTTCATCTGCGCTAATTTTCCCAAGTCAAACTTGCATACAGTTGCAATTTTGGTGTATCCACCAATTGTTTGTTTATCATTCAACAAAATAATTGGCTGTCCGTCGTTCGGTACCTGAATGCTACCTAAAGCAACTGGTTCTGAAATAATATCCGCATGGTTAATTGGCGCAACATTTTCACCTTCCAAGCGATAACCCATGCGATCTGATTGTTCCGTTATTGTATATGGAAGATTTACTAGTTTTTTTATAGCTTCTTCTGAAAACGACTCAATTTGCGGCCCCTTAAGTATGTGTATAATATTGTTTTCTGGAAGTAAATTTACGTTAATACACTTACCAATATTTTCTTTAAAATGTTCGTTCATATTTATAGTAATACAATCATTCGAAAGCAAAGTTCTACCTTTATATCCACCTATACCACTTCGAGTATGTGTCGCATAACTCCCAGCAATTAAAGGAACATTAATCGGATTACCAAATGTGATATATCCACGCGCGCCTTCTGTGATTTGACCTATTTTTAAAATATCTCCTTTATTTACAAATATGACTGTATACATCGGAATCGACTCACAATTAAGTGTCGCATTTACAGTACCACCAGTAAGTGCAATTGTATTTTGTGTATTAAACTGAATTGTCGGTCCTATCACAGTATATTCAATTGCAGGTCCTTCGTTCCCAATTAAAGACTGTGCAACTTTAAAACTAGGCTGATCCATAGCACCTGCGCCAGAAAATCCTACATGTTCAAAACCACTTCGCCCTTTATCTTGTATCGTTGAAAATAAACCAGGTTGTAAGATTTTAATAGTCAATTTCTGTCACCACCAAATCAGCAAAGTTAAACTTATCTTCAGAAATGTTTTTTTCTATTTGTTTATATTGTTTTTCATCAATTTCATAAAAATGAATCCAATCACCAGCTTCATATAAAGTCATTGGGTTACGTTTACTATTAAAAACTGTAACTGGAGTTCGTCCAATAATTTGCCAACCACCTGGGGAATCAAGTGGGTATAATCCTGTTTGATTGTTCGCAATACCTACAGAGCCAGCTTTTATTTTAAGCCTTGGTTCACTACGTCTAGGTGTATGTAGAGATTCATCTAAACCACCTAAATAAGGAAATCCAGGCATAAAACCCAGCATATATATTAAATAAGGTCTACTTGTATGTTTTTCAATAACCTGTTTAGTTGAAATCTGATTATACTCTGCAACTTCTTCAATATCTGGACCAAACATCCCACCATAGAGAACAGGTATTTTAATAATACGTTTATGCTGATTCACATCAATAATATTTTTATCATTGAATTTTGTAAGTTCTAAATTTTCAATTAATTTTGAAGCTGTTATAGCTTGATCATCAAAATAAATTAAAATAGCACGATACGATGGCACAATATCTTGAATCTCTGAAATATTTTTTTCACTTATCCAACGCATCATTGACATGACATTATGATAAGTTACTTCAGTTATTTCATTTTTAAAATAAATCATGATTGTTTGCTCGTTAATAAATCTTATATCCACATTAAATCCCCCTTCGTATTGCAACAAAACACTATTGAATACCTTTTCATTGTATCACTGCGATACCCGAGTTGTTTAATAAGTAATTATAATCGTATACAATAACAAATGATAATCAATTATTTTGAATAATTATCGTTTACTTTAAAAAACAAAGTTAAGTAGTGAACATAAACCATCTTTTCTTTAAATTATTATCCACCGGACTGACCAAGTTAGTCTTATGCCTTCGCAAGAAACACAGCACAAAAAAAGACTACGGCCAACGTATGTTTAACATACATCAATCGTAGTCTAAATAAATTTATTACTAATTATTGAATTTTAACAATCTTAACGTTCATTTCTCCACCATTCGGTAAAGGTACACGTACTTCATCATCTAACCCTTTACCAATTAATGCTTTAGCCATAGGTGATTCGTTAGAAATTTTGCCATTAAAAGCATCAGATTCTGCTGAACCTACTATTTGGTAACTTTCTTCTTCATCACCTGGTAGTTCAACAAATGTTACAGTTTTACCAATTTGAACAACATTGTTATCGCCAGTATCTTCAATGATTAATGCATTTCTTAACATATGTTCAATACGTTGAATATCTTGTTCTATAAATCCTTGTTCATCTTTTGCTGCATCATACTCAGAGTTCTCTGATAAGTCACCAAATGAACGTGCTACTTTAATTTTTTCTACTACTTCTGGACGTTTTACCGTTTTTAATTCTTCTAATTCACGTTCTAGTTTTTCATAACCCTCTTGAGTCATTGGGTATTGCTTTTGATTTTCCATAATGTCATCTTCCTTTACTGAGTTATACTATTGTTTACTAACTAAAGATTGAATTTTCGTTGTCATGATATCTATTGCAACTTTATTGCTACCACCTTCAGGAATAATTATATCAGCATATTTCTTCGTTGGTTCAATAAATTGGTCATGCATAGGTCTAACAACACTTAAATATTGATTGATTACAGAATCCATTGAACGACCGCGTTCCTTAGTATCTCGTGTTAAACGACGTAATATTCTTAAATCAGCATCTGTATCAACATATATTTTAACATCCATCATATCACGTAATACCTTGTTTTCTAAAGCAAAAATACCTTCTACGATGATAACATCTTTAGGTTTAAAATCAATGGTAATGTCACTTCTTGTATGACTAGCATAATCATAAGTAGGTACTTCTACTGCTTTGCCACTTTTTAAATCTTTAAGATTTTCAATTAACAAATCGTTATCAAACGCAAACGGATGGTCATAATTGGTTTCTAGTCGCTCTTCGAAAGTCAAGTGCGTCTGGTCTTTATAGTAGTAATCTTGCGCTAATAAAGCCACACTATGCCCTTCTAAATTTTTCATTATTTCATTTGTTACAGTTGTCTTACCTGAGCCTGATCCACCAGCTATACCAATGATTGTAGTAGCCTTCATTAGCCAATTTCCTTTCTCATCATGTTGTTTGGATATATCGGGCGATCCACTTTGATTTGAACGATTTGTAATGGATGGCGCGCCGCGTCTAAGCTGTTACCTTCTTCATCATAAATTGCTTCTACTACTTGTGTAAATGTTTCAATTTCTGGACCAAAGAATTCAATTTCTTGACCCGGTTTAAAATTATTACGTTGTTGAATCGTCGCAATTTTTGTATCTTCATTATAATCTAATACTAATCCACAAAAATCAAATGGCGACTTTTTCGATTGTTGCTGACCAAACATTTGCTCTTCGTAACCTGGCGTTCCTTCAAAAAATGCTGGCGCAGTATCTCTATTTGCACACTTATCTAATTCAATTAACCACTCTGGGTTAATTTTGAAGTTTTCAGGGTCAGCTGCATAGGCATCAATAACTTTACGATATACTGAGACAACTGTCGCAATATAATGAATTGATTTCATACGCCCTTCAATTTTTAATGAATCCACACCTATATCCATCATTTGAGGAATAGATTCGATTAATTTTAAATCTTTAGGACTCATCGCAAATGGTGTTACCTCACCTTGATTATAAAATACATCAAGTTCACCGTTATCATCAACTTCTAATAGTTCATAATCCCAACGGCAACTTTGACAACATCCACCACGATTCGAATCTCTTGCAGTCATATGATTACTTAATGTGCATCTACCTGAATAAGCAATACACATCGCACCATGGATAAATGCTTCAATTTCAATGTCAACTTTTTCTTTCATTTCACGCATTTCCATTGCGCCTGTTTCACGTGCTAGTACAACACGATCTAATCCTTCTTCTTTCCAATACTCAACAGCTTTGTAATTTGAAAGTGATTGTTGTGTTGATAAATGAATTTCAAGATTTGGTGCAACTTCTTTACAAGTTTCTATAATTAATGGGTCTGCAACAATAATACCTGTTGCGCCAGTTTTTTCCAAATTACGTAAATATGTTTCTAAACCTTCAATGTTCTCATCATGTGCAATTATATTCGTTGTTACATAAATTTTAGCACCGTAACGATTCGCAAATTCAACACCTTCAGCTATTTCTTCCATTGTGAAATTATCAGCATTAGATCGTAACCCGTATTCTTGGCCACCTAAAAATACCGCATCTGCACCATAATGAACAGCAATTTTTAATTTTTCTAAGTTACCTGCTGGTGCTAATAATTCTGGTTTCTTCATAACTGTTTTAGGAGTTGATTTAATCTCTTCTATTGTTTTCATGATTATCCTCCTTAGTATACTGTCTGTTTATATAAGAAACCTTCGTCAAATGGGCGATGATCAGGTTGAATTTCTTCTATTGGATCCATCAACATAAATTTCTCATCCTCATAAATTTCAGGGTCTTCATTGTACAAATCTATCGCTTGACGATACTGTTCCGTTACAACATTTATATATTCTTCTGTTTGTAAAATACCATCGATTTTAAAAGCATCTATACCAGCTTCAAAAAATGGTGCTAATTCTTCAATTAAGCAAATATCATTCGGTGACATAATATGTGTTCCATTATAATCTTCATATACAGGATAATTATTTTGTCTTTCTTCATCGTAAAGTAATAAAGATTGTTCATCATTGCGACGTTCTATTTTCATCTGACGATCTTGGAAAGTGTAGTAATTACCAAGTAACATACGTTTAGATTGGAACATACATGTCATACCTTGGACTTGTACTTCTATTTCAACATCTGAATTTTCTTTTATATTTATGATTTCATCTAAATTTAATTCACGTGCTAAAACTGCTCTAGACGCACCTCTTTTACCCCAGTAATTACATTGAAAATGATTTGTTACTAACGTCTCTGCATTCCAATGAAGCGGAATTGGATTTTCTTGAGCTTTAACATACATCACTACAGCTGGATCTCCGAATATAATTCTATCCACTCTTATTTCATGTAAAAAATTAATATAATCTTCTACAGCATCTAAATGATAATTATGGAATAAACCATTTACTGCTGTGTATACTTTTTTGCCATTTTCATGTGCTAATGCAACAGCTTCTGTCATTTGTTGTCTATTGAACTCCCCAGGAAGTCTTAAGCCAAACTTTTGTTCACCAATTACAAAAGCATCTGCACCTTTTTCAATAAGTGTTTCCATATGGCTTAATGACTTGGGTGTGACAAGTAATTCTGTCATAGTCATTCTCCTTTAATTGAAATCGCTAATCCGTCATCTATATTTAAAAAATTCGTTGTATATCCCGGTTGCTGTATTAACCACTCATTATAATCTTGAACTTTTTTAACCATCTGTCTTACATTTCTCGACCTAACGATTCCAATATCTGATACGAAACCGTGGTATAAAACATTATCTGTAATAACGAGACCTTGTTGTTTTAAAAGTGGTGTATATATTTCAAAAAACTTCTTCGATTGCGCTTTTGCTGCATCAATAAATATCATATCATAAACTTTATCATTTACATTTTCAAATTGCTCTAATGCATTACCTTCTATTAAACGAATTTGGTTTCCAAGTTTATAGTCAGCAAAATTTTGTTTCGCATACTTAATCATCGTCTCATTACGCTCTATCGTAGTGACATTAATATCATTAGATAATGAGGCAAATTGCATAGAACTATAACCTATTGCTGTTCCAATTTCTAAAATGTTTTTTACTTTATTCATTCGAATAAGTTGTTTAATCAAATCTAAAGTTAAACGATCAACAATTGGCACTTCATTTGTTATTGCAAAGTCACGCAATACTTCAATAGGACTATTTTGATGTTGATGTAAATCTATTAAATATTTTTTATTTAGATCATCCATGTTTTAAACTTCCTTTATGTAAAATAAATCAATATGATTATGACAATAAAATAAATCAGCCTTCACAATTGATTTCGATCGTGCCAATCAATTAAATGACTGATTTCGTGTTAGACGCAATGCTATTTTATTCTTAGAAGCGAATCATTCATATAAAAATTAACTTTAGATATTTTACCATATTTCAAACAAAATTATAAGCGTTATTTAAATATGAGTTATTGACATCAAAAAACTCTCACTTACCCATCTAAAGGCAAGCAAGAGTGACTTATGTTTTTTATTCTTCCATTTCCGTATTAACGACTTCTTCAATCATATCCCATTCTTCATCAGTTTCGATTGGCACTAATTTACCACCGTCACCTGACTCATCTGGTTCGTTAATCATTGGTACAAGTTCAATCATGTCATCTTCATCTGATTGTGCACCTTCTTCTGCTAAAATAACGTATTCTTTCTTGAATTCTGGGTGATAAAATTCTAATACTTTACGGTATAAAACTTCATTACCTTCTTCATCAAATAAAGTTAATAGTTCTTCTTCGTTATTAATTTCTAGTTGTGAATCATGATTATGTTCAGTCATAGTAAAATCTCCTTTTAATGTAGTGAATCTAAATAGCCTTGTAAAATAAATACTGCTGCCATTTTATCAATCACTTGTTTTCTTTTTTGTCTTGAAACATCTGCTTCTAATAATGATCGTTCAGCAGCCATTGTGCTTAATCTTTCATCCCACATCACAATCTCAATAGATGGGCAAGCTTCTTGCAATTTCTCTTTATATGTTAGAGATGCCTCCCCACGAAAACCTATTGAATTATTCATGTTTTTAGGTAGTCCTATTACGACTGTACCTACGTTGTGTTTTTTAATAATGTCCACTAATTGGTCAATACCTAGTTCATTATTTTCTTCATTGATACGGAGTGTGTCTAATCCTTGTGCCGTCCAACCCATTAAATCACTAATTGCAATTCCTACTGTCCTACTACCAACATCTAGTCCTAAAATTTTATGCTGTAACATAAATTATTTGTTTTGCTCTTTTAAATAGTATGAAACAAGTTCTTCCATAATGACATCTCTATCGATATGACGAATTTGGTTTCTTGCTTCATTTTGGCGTGGAATATATGCAGGGTCGCCTGATAATAAGTAACCAACGATTTGGTTAACGGCATTATATCCTCGTTCATCTAATGTACGATAAACATTATTTAAAACATCTCTAACGTCTTGTGTTGGAAGCTCTTCATAGTCGAATTTCATTGTTTTATCAAAGTTTTCCATTTGCGACACTCCTTTAATTACAAATATAACTCACTATCATCATACAATATTATGGCTTTAAATTATAGATTTTTAATGTAATCTTTAATAAAGCTTAATGATTTTGAGATATTTTCAGGTTGTGTACCGCCACCTTGAGCCATATCTGGACGACCGCCACCTTTACCGCCAACAATTGGCGCCATTTCTCTTATAAGATCACCAGCTTTAACTTGGTTCGTTAAAGATTTAGGGACAGTTGCAACCATTGATACTTTATCATCAACATTACTTGCAAGAATGATAATTGTATCTTGTAGTTTAGATTTAAAATCGTCCATTGTCGAGCGAATTGCTTTGGCATTTGGCACATCTACTTCCGTAACTAATACTTTAAAGCCATTAATTTCTTCTACTTGATCATCAATATTTCCCATTTTAAGTGCCGTAATTTCTTTATCACGTTGCTCTAATTGTTTTAATAAGTTTTTCTCTTCATCTTGCAATTGAGTCAATTTATCAACAACTTGATCATCCGATTTGACTTTAAGATGTGACTTCATAGTATTGAATTTATTTTGAATGCCTTCCAAATATAAAAATGCTGCTTTTCCAGTTAAAGCTTCAATTCTACGAACACCTGCACCTGTACCTGATTCACTTACAATTTTGAACAAACCAATTTCAGAAGTATTACGTACATGGATACCGCCACATAATTCAATTGAAAATGGCGCCATATTTACTACACGTACAACTTCGCCATATTTCTCACCAAATAATGCCATCGCACCCATTTCTTTAGCAGACGCTATATCCATTTCTTGGATATTTACGTCAATACCTTTCCAAATTTCTTCGTTTACTAGACGTTCCACTTGATCAATTTCTTCATTTGTCATTGGTCCAAAATGAGAAAAATCAAATCGTAAACGATCTGCTTCAACTAATGAACCTGCTTGATTAACATGATCGCCTAGCACAGTTTTAAGTGCAGCATGTAGTAAATGAGTAGCACTATGATTCTTTTGAATGTCACGTCGGTCATTTTGGTTTACTTCAGCAGACACAGTTGCGCCAACATTAACTTGACCAAATTGTACAACACCTTTATGCAAGTTTTGACCATTTGGTGCTTTTGTTACTTCGCTAACAGCAATTTCAAAATTATCATTAAATACAATACCTGTATCTGCAACCTGTCCACCACTAACCGCATAAAATGGTGTTTCTGTTAACATGAAATACACTGTTTCGCCTGCTTCAACTTGGTTTACTTCTTCACCGTTATAAATTAAGTGTGTTAAAGTAGTTTGTGCTGTGGCAGTTTCATAGCCAACAAACGTACTTTCAGTCGTAATATTTTTCAATACTTCACTTTGAACTTGCATTGATTGTGAATTTTGACGTGCTTGACGTGCACGGTCACGTTGTTGTTGCATTTCTGACTCAAATGTAGTCATATCAACGTTTAATCCTTCTTGAAGTGCAATTTCTTCTGTCAATTCAATTGGGAAACCATACGTATCATATAATTTAAATGCATCTTTACCAGCAATTTCATTTGTAGATGTTTTCGCATTCTTAATTAATTCATTTAAAATCGCTAAGCCCTCTTCTAATGTTTCATGGAATCGCTCTTCTTCAGATTTAATAACACGCTTAATAAAATCTGCTTTTTCTTTAACATTTGGATAGTAAGGTTCCATAATATCTGCAACAATATCAACTAATTTATACATAAATGGTTCGTTGATTCCTAAAGTTTGACTAAATCTTACCGCACGACGTAATAAGCGTCGTAACACATAGCCTCGTCCTTCATTTGCAGGTAAAGCACCATCTGAAATCGCAAATGCAATTGTTCGGATATGATCAGCAATAACTTTAAATGCCACATCTTGCTCACTATTCACTAAATATTGTTTGCCAGAAACTTTTTCAATTTCATTCATAATTGGCATGAATAAATCTGTTTCATAGTTTGTACGAACATTTTGAGATACTGAGGCCATACGTTCTAACCCCATGCCAGTATCAATATTTTTATTAGGTAGTGGTGTGTAACTGTGATCTTTATTATGGTTGAATTCGCTAAATACTAAATTCCAAACTTCAAGATAACGTTCATTTTCTCCACCTGGATACATTTCTTCAGCTGGGTCATCTTGTCCATATGCTTCACCACGATCATAGAAAATCTCAGTATTAGGTCCAGAAGGTCCTTCTCCGATATCCCAAAAGTTACCTTCAATACGAATAATGCGACTTTCTTCAAGACCGATATCATTATGCCAAATATTATATGCTTCCATATCTTCTGGATGAATTGTGACATACAACTTATCTGGTTCCATACCCATCCATTTGTCACTTGTCAAAAATTCCCATGCAAATTCAATTGCTTCTTGTTTAAAGTAATCACCAATTGAGAAGTTACCTAGCATTTCAAAGAATGTATGGTGACGCGCTGTGAAACCAACATTTTCAATATCATTTGTACGAATTGCTTTTTGAGAGTTTACAATTCTAGGTTTTTTAGGTATTTCACGACCATCAAAATATTTCTTTAATGTTGCTACACCTGAATTAATCCATAATAATGTATCATCATCAATCGGTACTAAAGGTGCTGAAGGTTCTACCATATGTCCTTTTTCAACAAAGAAATCAAGATATTTTTGTCTAATTTCACTCGCTTTTAACTTTTTCATCATTTACACATCCTATTTACTGTTTTTAAAAATTATCATTCCATAAAAATTGATGACACAGATAATCAATTTAATTATACCGTCGACAAAAAAATGCATATATTTTATAAAAAATAAAAAACGCCCATCCTCAAAAGGGACGAACGTTATCGCGGTACCACCCTAGTTATAAGCGTAATTAAGACGCTTATCACTTTAAATTGACTATACAGTTGTGCATAAAGTAGCGTTCACTAATGTTTGTTGTACTTTACACCAACCAGCACATCTCTGAGATACAAATCATTAACTACTCATCTTTATACGAATTTAATTCTATTTTAGTGACATTTATGCCTGTTGTCAACGTTCTATGAAGTCATATGGCGTGATTTCCCCCATATTAATCATAGGGTCTATTTTAAATATAGTAGCTTCAGTTAGAACAATATTATTTTTTTGTGTAGATTTATTCTCAGGTAAGTCTACTTCGACGTTATCATTTAATAATTCAATTTGATTATCATCACTCTCAATTGAATCGTTTTGTTTAGAACTTGTACCGTTTTCAACAAAGGTTGTCGCGCTATCATCTGAATCAGAATTAAAATATCCTTTTAATAAGGTACACAACTGTGTTAAACGTGCTTGACCATTTGTTTTCAATCCAATATCAAATGCTTCTGGATCTCCAAGTAAAACCAAACTTGTTTTAGCTCTTGTTAAACCTGTGTATAAAATAGGTCTTTGTAACATTCTAAAATATTGTTTAACTATCGGCATAATAACAATTGGAAATTCTGAACCTTGTGATTTATGAATCGAAGTGCAATATGCATGTGTTAACTCCATCATATCTTGTTTTGTAAATGTAATTTCATTACCTTCAAAATCAACAACAAGTACATCTTTATTAAGTGCATTTTCCTTAGCCCAAAAAATGCCAACAATAACACCTATATCACCATTAAATATATTATCATTAGGTCGATTAACAAGTTGTAGAACTTTATCTCCTTTTCTAAATACAACGTCACCAAATTCAATTTCACGCGTATCTTTTACTTTAGGATTTAATATCTCTTGCAAAACTTGATTTAATCGTTTAATACCAGCATTTCCTTTATACATTGGTGCAAGCACTTGAATATCTGCCATTGTATATCCTTTATTAACTGCACTAGTTACAACTTTTTCAACAACATCTGGAATTTGATTAGCTTGGCAATTAATAAAACTACGATCATGAAAACGTTGTGTAATATCAATTTTCTGCCCTAATTTCATTCGATGTGCTAATTCAATAATACTTGAACCATCTTGTTGTCTGTAAACTTCTGTTAGATTCACTCTAGGAATCGCTTTAGATTCAATTAAATCTTTAAAAACTTGACCAGGACCTACTGAAGGTAGTTGATCTTCATCACCTACAAATATTAATTGAGCATCTAATGGGACCGCACTTAAAAACTGATGAAACAACCATGTATCCACCATTGACATTTCATCAATAATAATTAGTCGTGCATTTATCTCATTATCTAGAATATCCTCTGGCTTTGTATCTTGATTCCATCCAATTAAACGATGAATGGTCATTGCTTCTAATCCAGTGGACTCTTGTAGCCGTTTTGATGCTCTTCCTGTTGGTGCTGCTAATACAACAGGATAGTCGTCGTTAACATAATCATCATAATCTAAAGATAATCCATGAATTTCTGCGTACAATTCTACTATGCCTTTAATTACTGTCGTTTTCCCAGTACCAGGCCCTCCAGTTAACAACATTACTTTAGAATTAATTGCTGTTTGTAAAGCTTCTCTTTGTGAAGCTGCATAGTTCACTTGATTGGCATCTTCAATATCACCAATATGCATCTGTAAGTCAGACTGTTCAATTTCAGTAAGTTTATTTGTATGCGTCTTTATTCGAAATAAATTTTGAACGCTTTTGATTTCTGAGTAATACAAGCTAGGAATTGCCACCTGCTCATTATCAATGATTAATTTCTTTTCTTCATTCAAAAATTGCAACATTTCGTCTAATTTTTCAGAATCGATGAACTCATCGTCTTGATAATTTAATACTTCAGCAGTTAAATCAATGACAACATTAACAGGCAAATATGTATGTCCTTGTTTTATGCATTCTTCCTCTAATGTATAAAGCAGTGCTGCTTTTAATCGCTCATTATCGTTATATGCTATCCCAATATTTCTAGCAAGTTGATCCGCCTTGTTAAAGCCAATCCCTTTAATATCGTAAATTAATTGATATGGGTTTTGATCTAAAATCGAAAGTGTCTCTCCAAGATAAAATTGATAAATTGCCATTGAAAGTTTTGGACCGAATCCTAAGTCATGCAAACGAATCATAATTTTTTCTGATTCTTGATTTGCTGAAATTTGTTCTGCAATTTGCTTTTGTTTCTTTTTCGGTAATCCTGAAACTTTTTCCAATACCGTCGGATCATCCAATATATCGTTAATCGCATTTTCACCTAATGTATTTACAATATTTTGAGCAGTTTTTTTACCAACACCTTTAAACAACTCACTTGATAAATAACTTATGATGGCCTCTTTAGTTTGTGGCAATTCTTTTTCAAATGTTTCGGCTTTTAATTGTTTACCGTAACGAGGATGTTCAACCACTTGTCCTTTAAACGTGTAGACATCTCCTTCAACAATATTTGGAAGAAACCCTACAACTGTTGGCATTGTGTCAAAATCTTCATTTGTTTCAATGGTATCTACTTTGAGCACCGTATAAAAATTATCACTGTTTTGAAACAATATCGCTTCAACAGTACCTTTGATCATCGAATAATCAAATAGTGTAGGGTCTGACATACTATTCCTCCTCTTTCATTGTAGTGAATGTTTTCAATGCATGTTGACTTAACAAATGCTTAGGATCAATTTGTACTGCTTCTTTAAAATGCCCGATAGCCTCGTCAATATTCTCATTCTTCATAAATATTGCTAAGCCTAAGTTGTATCTTGCATCAACATGATTTCCATCTATTGCTAAAACATGTTTAAGTTGTGTAATAGCTTCATCAAACATTTCAAGTTGGCATAAGACTAGGCCATATTGAAATTGAACTTCTATATCATTGTTTTCATCTAATTCAGCAGCAGTCATTAAAAATGGTAAGGCTTGTTTAAATGCTTCTAATTGATTAAATGCCATACCAATCATATAATTACAGTCAACTTGTTCAATGTTAGTTCGCAACGCTTGTTGATATAATTTAATAGATTCTTGATAACGTTGCTGATTGTAATATATGTTAGCTAAATTGTAAAAAACGATACCATTTTGTGAATCGATTGTTAAAGCTTTCTGGAAAAATCGTTCTGCTTTTTCAATCTCATTCGCATCTGCCAAAACAATACCGGCATTAATATAGTTTTCAATAATATTAGGGTCTTCTTCGATATTATCGAAAAGTGCTTGTAACGCAGCCTCTATTTCCCCGTTTTGAATGTATTGATATATTGTCTGTTGATCTATCATGTCCGAACCTCATTTCTTAACAATTATAACATTTCAATAATTACTCTGTCTCAAATCTTATAACAGTAATCATTTAGAATTACTATGTATTTCCCATCCAATAAAAGCGAGCCTGAGACACAAATGTCCTAGGCTCTACAATGTTATATTAGCAGTAGTTGGCGGGTCCCCACCCCAACTTGCACATTATTGTAAGCTGGCTTTCCGCCAGCTTCTGTGTTGGGGCCCCAACACAGAGAATTTCGAAAAGAAATCCTACAGGCAATGCGAGTTGGGGTGGGCCCCAACATAAAGCAATTCTTTTTCTTTAGATATTAGTATTTCTTATGCATGAGTTTTACTCATGTATTCCTATTTTTAAGTACATATTAGCTGTGGCTAATGTGTAAGAACCACTACATAGTAAATCATTAGTGGCTCTACACTGTCCGACTCGCTACATGATGGGTTGAAAAATCACATATCATATATATAATATTACTCAATCATTTATATCACTTTAAATCACAAACATTTATACGACATAATTTAGTTGACCTGCATTTTTATATACATCATCGATCGTTGCTCCGCCAAGGCAAACATCACCTTGATAAAAGACAACAGCTTGTCCAGGTGTGATAGCTCTTACAGGTTCATCAAAAGTGACACGTAAAGCATGTTCATTTTCACGCTTTACAAAAACCTTAGTATCTTTTTGTCGATATCTAAATTTTGCAGTACATTCAAAACCTTCGTCTATATCATTATCTTCAGGATTAACAAACGAATAATCAGAAGCAATAAGATAATCACTGTAAAGTGCATTGTGATGGAAGCCTTGTTCTACATATAAAATATTGTCTTTTAAATTTTTACCAACGACAAACCAAGGATCACCGTCGCCACCGATACCTAATCCATGTCTTTGACCAATCGTATAGTACATTAAACCACTATGTTTACCCATTTTTTTACCGTCAAGTGTAACCATATCACCTGGTTGTGCCGGTAAATATTGAGACAAGAATGTTTTAAAGTTTTTCTCACCGATAAAACAAATACCAGTGGAGTCTTTTTTCTTGGCAGTAACAAGTCCTTGTTCCTCAGCAATACGACGTACTTCACTCTTTTCGATATCTCCAATTGGAAACATTACATTTGAAAGTTGATCTTGAGATAATTGATTTAAGAAATATGTTTGATCTTTATTATTATCGACGCCTCGCAACATTTCTACGTGTCCATCTTCATGACGACGAATACGTGCGTAATGTCCTGTTGCCACATAATCCGCACCTAAATTCATCGCATGCTCTAAAAATGCTTTGAATTTTATTTCTTTATTACACATCACATCTGGATTTGGTGTACGTCCCTTTTTATACTCATCTAAGAAGTACGTAAACACTTTATCCCAGTATTCTTTTTCAAAATTCACTGCATAATATGGTATACCTATTTGATTACAAACTTCAATTACATCATTGTAATCTTCTGTGGCAGTACACACACCATTTTCATCTGTGTCGTCCCAGTTTTTCATAAATATGCCTATGACATCATAACCTTGTTCTTTTAAAACATGGGCCGTTACAGAACTATCTACACCGCCTGACATGCCAACTACAACGCGAATATCTTTATTTGACACCTATGACTCCTCCTTAAATTTAAAATATATTTTATGAATTTCAGCTACAATTGCATTAATTTCGTTTTCAGTTGTTAATTCATTAAAGCTAAATCTAATTGAATGATTTGAACGCTCTTCATCTTCAAACATTGCATCTAACACATGAGATGGTTGTGTTGAACCTGCTGTACAAGCTGAACCTGATGAAACATAAATTTGTGCCATATCAAGTAAAGTTAACATTGTTTCTACTTCAACAAATGGGAAATAAAGATTTACAATATGCCCTGTTGCATCCGTCATAGATCCATTTAATTCAAATGGAATGGCTCTTTCTTGCAACTTCACTAAAAATTGCTCTTTCAAATTCATTAAATGAATATTATTACTATCTCTGTTTTCTTCTGCTAATTGTAAAGCCTTTGCCATTCCAACTATTTGTGCCAGATTTTCAGTTCCTGCACGACGCTTTAATTCTTGTTCCCCACCAAGTTGAGGATAATCTAGTGTTACATGATCTTTAACAAGCAATGCACCTACACCTTTAGGACCGCCAAATTTATGGGCAGTAATACTCATTGCATCTATATTAAATTCATCAAATTTAACATCAAGATGTCCTATTGCTTGTACTGCATCAACATGGAAATATGCATTAGTTTCAGCAATGATGTCTTGAATATCATAAATTTGTTGAACTGTACCAACTTCATTATTTACAAACATAATCGATACTAAGATTGTCTTATCCGTAATTGTTTCTTCTAGTTGGTCTAAGTCAATCGCACCAGTATCATCTACATCAAGATAAGTTACATCAAATCCTTCTCGTTCAAGTTGTTCAAATACATGTAACACAGAATGATGTTCTATTTTCGAAGTAATAATATGATTCCCTAACTGTTCATTCGCCTTTACTATGCCTTTAATTGCAGTATTATTTGATTCTGTTGCACCACTTGTAAATATAATTTCATGGGTATTTGCACCTAATAATTGACCAATTTTACGTCTTGATTCATCTAAATATTTACGTGCATCTCTACCTTTAGCATGAATTGAAGATGGATTACCATAATGAGAATCGTATATTGTCATCATTGCATCTATCACTTCAGGTTTTACCGGCGTGGTCGCAGCATAATCTGCATAAATTTCCATGTTTGGACACTCCTCACAATTTTATCAATGTTCCAATAATAGCACCTTACATACTATTTTTCTACTTTTCTGTTTAACTTTATTTATAATGTTTTTAATTATATTTTACCATTTTCTTTACTTGCTTTTCGAGAGACTTTTCAAACTTTAGCACTTTAATTATGTCATTTTTTTAAAATCAGTAATTCTTGATTATTTGAAATTAGTATTATGTGATACAAAACTGTTTTTTTTAAATTGAGCAATTTTATATTTATCTTCACATCTGACTGGTATACTTCTTATATCATATAGATGAAAGGACGTTGCAAAAATGACGATGAAATATTCAGCTTTAAATCTCGTACCGATTCGCGAAGGCGAAAATGAGCGCACAGCAATTAGTGATATGATCACACTCGCACAAAACTTAGATGATTTATCTTATGAACGATACTGGATTGCTGAACATCATAATGCACCAAATTTAGTCAGTTCAGCCACAGCTCTATTAATACAACATACTCTCGAACATACCAAACGTATTCGTGTTGGCTCTGGAGGTATTATGTTGCCTAACCATGCACCTTTAATTGTTGCCGAGCAATTTGGCACAATGGAAACACTATTCCCTAATCGCGTTGATTTAGGACTAGGTCGTGCACCTGGAACAGATATGATGACAGCGAGCGCATTAAGACGTGATCAACATGATGGCGTATATAAATTTCCCGAAGAAGTGTCATTATTACAACAATATTTTGGCCCTAGTAATCAACAAGCATATGTACGTGCTTACCCAGCAGTTGATAAACATGTACCATTATATATTCTCGGATCATCGACTGACTCTGCTCACTTAGCAGCACGTAAAGGGCTTCCTTATGTATTCGCAGGGCATTTTGCACCTCAACAAATGAAAGAAGCAATCGAAATTTACAAAGAATTATTTGAACCTTCAGATGTATTAGATGAACCATATGTAATTGTTTGCTTAAATGCAATTGTTGCTGAAACTGATGACGAAGCACAATTCCTAGCTTCAACAATGTCACAAGTGATGGTAAGTATAACACGGGGAAGAATGCAACCAGTCCAACCTCCAACACATGAGTTACAAAGTTTGTTAACACCGAGAGAATACGCAATGGCCATTGACAGACAACGCCATTCATTAATCGGATCTGAAGACACCGTCAAACAACAGATTCAAAAGTTTATAACGGATTATGGTGAAGTAAATGAAATAATGGCTGTAAGTTACATTTATGATAAAGATAAACAAATTGAATCGTATCGTAGATTAAAAAACGTTATAGATCAGATAAATCTTTAAAATAGTTTAAAATGCAATAAATGTTCTATTTTGAATACGCTCAACTATACATTTTATGAAAATTGTAGCGAAGTATAAATGTATTTATATATAACAGATTAGCTATCTAATCTACTTTATGTAATGGCATAAATTTCCATAAAAATTGTTGAACAAATATAAATCTCCCCATTTCCTTTAAACTTTTGAATGTTTAAGAAATGGGGAGTTGTATATTGCTTATGAAAAAATGATGTTTTCATTTGATACATTAACTTTTAAGTATAATTATTTATCTTCGTCTTCTTTTTTCTCTTCTTTATTTGAACCTGTATATTCATTAATTTTATCTTTTACTTTTTGAACTTGTTCATTATCACTATTTTTAAATTTATCTACTGCATCTTTTGCTTTATCCATAAAACTCATATTTATCTCTCCTCTAATAATAAATTAATTGAAAATTTATTTTTTTAACTTATCAATTGCATCTGTTATTTTGTTTTTAGCATTTTCAACTACTTCTTTTGCTTTACCAGCCGCTTTATCTTCTTGTCCTTCTTTTTCTAATTCTTTATTATCTGTTACGTTTCCTACTGTTTCTTTAACATTTCCTTTAAACTGATCGAATTTACTTTCATCTGCCATAGTAAAACCTCCTCTGATGTATAATTTTATATACCACAAAGGAGGCGATTTAAACATAATATAATTTAGTTCTCATATTAATCTTCAAACTCTATAAATAATTAAATATAAAACATGTAGCCATCTAAATCTTCACTTGTATCAACATATTCCGCCAAATATTTCAATGTCGTATTATCTAAAACGTCTCTAACAGCATCTCTCATACGAATCCATAATTGCTTTTGTGCGGGTGGTTCTGATTCAATACTTTCAACAAACGTAATTGGACCTTCTAACAATCTAATAATATCCCCTGCTGAGATTTCTTCTGCTGGTACTCTTAATTGATAGCCACCTTTAGCACCACGTACACTTCGAATTAATCCCGCATTTCTTAGTGGACCTACAAGTTGTTCTAAATACAAATCGCTTAAATTATTTTCTTCAGCGATTGACTTTAATGATATACATCCTTGCCCTTCTTTTTTAGCAAGGGAAATCATTAATGTAAGTCCATATCTCCCTTTAGTAGAAATTTTCATTATATAACCTCACTTAATTCGAATATTCATATTCCCATTTTACCATTTTTTACGTTAAGATAGTATTAGAAAGGTGTGACAAATGTGAGTACAGAACCATTAGCGTCGAGAATGCGCCCTAAAAATATAGATGAAATTATTTCCCAACAACATTTAGTTGGTCCACGCGGCATTATTAGAAGAATGGTTGACACTAAAAAATTATCATCGATGATTTTTTATGGCCCACCTGGCATTGGAAAGACAAGTATTGCTAAAGCTATTTCTGGAAGCAGTCAATTTAAGTTTAGACAATTAAATGCGGTAACAAATACGAAAAAGGATATGCAACTCGTTGTAGAAGAAGCAAAAATGTCTGGTCAAGTTATATTACTACTAGATGAAATCCATCGATTAGATAAAGCTAAACAAGATTTTTTATTACCACATTTAGAAAACGGTAAAATCATTTTGATTGGTGCTACAACTTCTAATCCTTATCATGCCATTAATCCTGCAATTCGCTCAAGAGCGCAAATTTTCGAGCTATATCCACTTAATGATGATGATGTGCGCCACGCATTAAATCGTGCAGTTGATGATGAGGCAAATGGATTAAAGACATACCAACCAAAAATTGATGAAGATGCGATGATTTACTTTTCAACACAAAGTCAAGGTGATGTTCGAAGTGCCTTAAACGCACTAGAATTAGCTGTATTAAGTGCTGAAGTAGATACAGATGGATATCGACATATTACTTTACAAGATGCGAAAGATTGTTTACAGAAAGGTGCATTTGTAAGTGATAAAGATGGAGACATGCATTATGATGTTATGAGCGCATTCCAAAAATCTATTCGCGGCAGCGATGTGAATGCTGCTTTACATTATTTAGCACGATTAATTGAGGCTGGAGATTTACCTACAATTGTTCGACGTTTATTAGTCATCAGTTATGAGGATATAGGCTTAGCGTCACCAAATGCCGGTCAAAGAACACTTGCTGCTATTGAATCAGCTGAACGCCTTGGTTTACCAGAAGCCAGAATACCTTTAAGTCAAGCAGTTATTGAACTATGTTTATCTCCTAAGTCGAACTCAGCAATGAGCGCTATTGACAGCGCATTATCAGATATTAGAAAAGGAAACGTCGGTCAAATTCCAAATCATTTAAAAGATGGACATTATCAAGGCGCAAAAGATTTAGGTCGTGCTATTGGCTACAAGTATCCACACCAATATGTGAACGGATATGTTTCACAACAATATTTGCCTGATAAACTTAAAAACAAAATTTATTATGAACCAAAAACAACATCGAAAAGTGAACAACAATTTAAAGAAATATATAACAATTTATTAAAACAAAGACCATAGAAAATATGTTAAATCAAATTCAAAACATTTATAATCCTATCAACAAATAAAAACTGACTAGATCATGATGCATCGTATGATGCATTTAAGAACTAGTCAGTTTTTATTGTATTTATGCAATTTAGAATTCACTATAATTAGTTTAAATTAACTCTATAATAATTATTGTCCTTTGTCTTTAATACGTCGTACAGGAATGTCTTTTAATACATCATTTACGACATAACTCGCACAAATTAATCCAACTACACTTGGAACAAAAGCATTAGATGAAGGCGGCATTTGCCCTTTTCGGTTAATAGCATTTTTATCTCCTACTACTTCTTTTACATCTTCTCTAATAACTATTGGACTTTCATCTGAAAATACAACAGGTATACCTTTGCGAATACCTAATTTTTTCAATTTATGACGGATAATTTTAGCCATAGGATCAGTGTGTGTTTTAGAAATATCAGCTATAGTAAAACGTGTTGGGTCTGTTTTATTTGCAGCACCCATACTTGAAATTACTTTAATCCCTCTTTCAAGACATTCTTTCATTAAATGAACTTTATACATAATCGTATCACTAGCATCAACAAAATAATCTATATCATAATTATCAAAAATTTCTTCATATGTTTCTTCTGTGTAAAACATATGTAAAGGCGTGACCTTACAATCTGGATTAATTAATTTAATACGTTCTTCCATAAGTGAAACTTTACTTTGGCCTACAGTAGTAGTTAGCGCATGTAACTGTCTGTTAACGTTTGTAATATCAACATCATCTTTATCTATTAATATAATATGCCCTATATTTGTTCTTGCTAAGGCTTCAGCAGCAAATGAACCTACGCCTCCAACACCTAGTATGACAACCGTTTGTTCCTTTAATAAATCTAATCCTTGTTGTCCTATTGCAAGTTCATTTCTTGAAAATTGATGTTTCATCATTATACCTCTTTCACTGATTTATACTTAATTACATAGTAACTTAATTTTTAAATTTTATCATTATAGGTTTAAATATTTTATTAACATCGGTACCTTCACTTGATAGTTAATCATTGTCCATTAACTTAATTTAATAAATCGTCTTAAATAAGCGCATAAAAATACGCAAGACAAAGTCTTGCGTATCGATAGAGTCCGTATTGCCGTAGTTATAATAGCTTGATCATTCGGCCTGTTATATACAGGTGGGTGCCCTGTTTCTTGTTTTGTACGTCCTTCAAATAAGGCGTGTACGCTGCAAGAAAACCCATTGGGCTCCCTTGATCAAAGATTGTTAGGCCCAAATTAAAAAGCAAACTTACGAACAACTCAGATGACTATCTTATGATGTTATATTACCATAGATTTTATATTAATGAAATTATAACAATCTAAAGTTTATTGATTTTTTAAAATTTAGTGACGAATTCGTAAAGAAAGTTCTTCTAATTGCTTATCAGATACTTCACCTGGTGCATTTGTTAATAGACATGTAGCTGATGCAGTTTTCGGGAATGCAATAGTATCTCTCAAGTTTGTTCTATTAGTTAATAGCATAACTAATCGGTCTAATCCAAGGGCTATTCCGCCATGTGGAGGTGCACCATATTTGAATGCATCTAATAGGAAACCAAATTGTTCTTGTGCTTGTTCTTTAGTAAATCCAAGTACTTCAAACATTTTTTGTTGTAATTCACCATCATGAATTCTGATTGATCCTCCACCTAGTTCATATCCATTCAATACTATGTCGTATGCATTTGCTTCAGCTTTTTCAGGAGCAGAATCAAGTTTAGCAATATCAGCTTCTTTAGGAGATGTAAATGGATGATGTGCTGCTACATAGCGTTTTGCATCTTCATCATATTCTAATAAAGGCCAATCAGTCACCCATAAGAAGTTTAATTTAGATTCATCTATTAATCCTAATTCTTTAGCAAGTTTCACACGTAAAGCACCTAAACTTTGTGCTACAACATTTGGCTTATCTGCAACAAACATAACTAAGTCTCCAGCTTCAGCACCAGTTAATGAACGTAAAGTTTCAACGTTTTCCGCTTCAAAGAAACGTCCAATCGGGCCTGTTAAACCTTCTTCAACAACTTTAACCCACGCTAATCCTTTAGCACCATAAATGTTTACAAATTCAGTTAATGCATCCATATCTTTACGAGTATATTGTTCAGCTGCACCTTTTGCAACAATTGCTTTAATTTCACCATTATTTTCAACAGTATCTCTAAATACTTTGAAGTCCATATCGCGTCCTAATTGTGAAACATCAATTAATTCCATATCAAAACGTGTATCTGGTTTATCTGAACCGAAGCGACGCATTGCTTCTTTATAAGTCATTCTTGGGAACGCGTCATTAATTTCAACGCCTTTTACTTCTTTAACAACTTTTTTAAGCATTTCTTCACCCATCAACATCACATCTTCTTGATCAACGAAACTCATTTCGATATCGACTTGTGTAAATTCAGGTTGACGATCTGCACGTAAATCTTCGTCACGGAAGCATTTTACGATTTGGTAGTATTTGTCAAATCCACTAATCATCAATAATTGCTTAAATAATTGTGGTGATTGAGGTAAAGCATAAAATTCACCATCATGGACACGAGATGGTACTAAATAGTCACGTGCACCTTCAGGCGTTGACTTTGTTAATACAGGTGTTTCAATATCAAAGAACCCTTCATCATCCAAATATTGACGAATAGAACGTGTAATTTGATGTCTCATTTTAAATGTTTGAGCCAATTCTTGACGACGTAAATCTAAATAACGATATTTCAATCGAATATTTTCATCAACGTTTACATTTTCTTCATTTATTGAAAATGGTGGTGTCTCTGATTTATTAATAACTTTAATATTTGAAACTTGTACTTCAACTTGTCCAGTTTTTATTTTAGGGTTCACCGTTTCAGCATCACGCTTAGTAACTGTACCTTTTACTTCTACTACATATTCAGAACGTACTGTCTCAGCAATTTTTAATGCTTCCTCTGAAAATGCGGGATTGAATACGATTTGTACAATACCTTCTCTATCTCTTAAGTCAACAAAAATCAATCCGCCTAAGTCACGACGATTGTTAACCCATCCTTTTAATGTAATTTCCTGTCCTAATAATGTCTCAGTAACTAATCCACAATAAGTTGTTCTCTTACTCATAATATAACGCCCTCTCTACTTCTTAAAATAATCGACTAATGTGTCTAATTCAATCGTTTCAGATTCACCAGTTGTCATATTTTTAACATTGATTTTATTATTTTCTAACTCTTGATCGCCAATGACGATAGTATGCTTAGCTCCCAATCTATCTGCTTGCTTCATTTGACCTTTAATTTTTCGTTTTAAGTAATCTTTATCAGCTTTAATGCCATTATGTCTCAAATGATTTAATAATTTAACAGCATAGCGATCTGCTTGATCACCCATTGTTACTACGAATAAATCTAAATTTTCTTCAATTTCAAGGTCAATACCTTCTTCTTCTAGTGCAAGTAATAAACGTTCTATACTTAAGGCAAAACCAATACCTGTTTCACTTGGTCCATCTAGTAATTCTAATAATCCATTATAACGACCACCACCACATAGTGTTGTGATTGCACCATCATAATTCGGATTATCCATCATTAGCTCGAAAGCCGTATGTGTGTAATAGTCCAAACCGCGCACTAAATTAGGATCCTCAACATATGGAATACCTAAATCATCTAAGTAAGTTTTTACTTGTTCATAATATGCTTTGGATTCTTTATTTAAGAAATCAGTGATTCTAGGTGCGGTTTTAACCGCTTCTTTATCACGATCAACTTTGCAGTCTAAAATTCGCATTGGATTAGTGTGTAAACGTGATTGACAATCCGAACAAAATTCATCAATCACAGGTTCAAAATGTTTTACTAAAGCTTCGTTATATTCTTTACGAGATTCCATGTCCCCAACACTATTAATAACTAGCTTTAAATGTTTTAATCCAAATGATTGATAAATGTGCATAACCATTGCCAATACTTCTGCATCTACACTTGGGTTTTCAGCTCCAATTGCTTCTACACCAAATTGACTAAACTGGCGATAACGACCTTTTTGTTTACGCTCATATCTAAACATTGGCCCATTATAATATAATTTTATTGGTTGATTTGGATTTCCTTGCATTTTATGTTCAATATACGAACGCACAACAGCAGCTGTTCCCTCAGGTCTTAATGTAATACTTCTGTCACCTTTATCTTTAAATGTATACATTTCCTTCTGTACAACATCGGTAGAATCGCCGACTCCTCTAGCAAAAAGATCTGTACTTTCAAAGATTGGCGTTCTTATTTCTTTATAATTGTAAAATGTCATTAATTCATCTAATTTATTTTCGATGTAACGCCACTTTTTCGATTCTTCAGGTAAAATATCCTGCGTTCCTCTAGGTATTTTAATCATTTTGACATCTCCCTTGGCAAATTATTTTTTCATTACCTTTTCTTACTCTAAACAATAAAGGTTTACACTTTATATTCGTTTTATTTTAAAAATTAAAAAAGCCCTTGCACAGTTTATAACTGTACAAGGGACGAATATCCGTGTTGCCACCCTTATTGATTTAATAGTTTCTCTTACAACTGCTACTTAACGCTACAATCATAAAAAGTTATTAAACCCACTCAAAACGTTTAACGTACGTTCAACGGCTTTACTTTCATAAAGCACCTTTTCTTGTGTTCAATGTATTAAACTACTCAGTATAATCTTTCAGTCTAGGGATTATATTCCTGCACAATCTTCAATAGATTGCTACCTATTTCATTTAACATTTCAAGAATATTAACGGTTTTAGTTATAAAATTCAATATCAATGATAACTAGTTTCACATGTTTTTGCAAGCCCTATGCTGAAAAATAAAATTTCAGACCGTCTACAATAGCTTGTTCTAATATCTGTCTATGTAATTGATCTTTAATCATTGTTTCGTCAGTTGGATTACTAATATAACCTAATTCTAATAACACTGCAGGAACTTTAGTTTGTCTTAAAACTTGATAGTTCTCTTGTCTTGATCCACGATTAGAAAGCAATCCCTTTTTTTGAATCGTGGCATCTAATGTGTCTGCTAAAGCTCTTTGATTTTCATGATACCAATAGACTGTCATTCCATTTGCATTTGATGATTCTAATGCATCATTATGTATACTTATATAGGCATCGCCTTTAATATCACGATTTTCTAATGAAACGTATGTATCGTCAGTTCTTGTCATTTTAACTGTCGCGCCTTCTTTTTCTAAAGTACGCTGCAACTCTTTCGCCGTTTTTAGTGTATAGTCTTTTTCTAAACTTTTATATTTAGTATTGCTTGAAGCACCCTGGTCACTTCCTCCATGACCAGGATCAAGCACTATCGTTTTGCCTTGCAAAGGATTCTTTTCTTTAGTGTTATCTGCAACAATATCTAAATTCGTATGCCAACCAGCTATCCAACCTTTTTCATTACCGGAAGCATCTTCAACTTCAATCCATTTGCCTACTTTACCTATCTTTTTAAAATGGTCACCTTTTTCAACTTTGTATATGACTGGATACGCAGCATTTGGACCTGTACGTAATTCAGCATTTTCAGTGATTGTTATATTACCACTATCTTCACTATTACTGTTTAATAGTAGAAATAAAAAGATGATAAATAAGATAAAGGCAATTACTACTATTAGAGTACGTTTGTTTTTAAGACCCCTTTTAGATAACCATGCCTCTATTTTTTTCATTGAATTTTGCCATCCTGACTTTCATAAATAATCGTTACTGGACCGTCATTATTAATATTTACATTCATGTGCGTTCCAAATTCACCAGTTTTCACAGTTAATCCATATGATCTTAACGCATCGTTAAAATATTCATAAATTTTTACTGCCTCATCAGGATTTTTAGAATTGGAAAATCCTGGACGGTTACCTTTTTTAACATCTGCATAGAGTGTAAATTGTGAAACTGATAATACTTCACCGTTCATTTGTTGGATATTAAAATTCAATTTATCATTGTCATCTTCAAATAACCTAGCATTTGCAATTTTTTTAGCAATAACATCTGCGTCTTGTTCTGTCGAATCTTGACCAATACCAACCAATAAGCAATATCCCTTGCCGATATGATTATTGATTGAATTATTTGTCACCGATGCCTCTTTTACTCTTTGCACAACTACTTTCATATTTTGCACCTCTAGTTCCAAACTCTTGTTACAGTATAAACATCACCAAGTTGTTTTATCTTTTCAACCACACGATAAACATCGTTTACATTTTTTACCATGACACTTATGTTTATAATTGCATTTTTATCAATATCTGATCGTCCAGAAACTTTAATTAAATTTCCTGCTGTTGAACTAACCGCTTGTAATACTTCATTCAATAATCCATTGCGATCATATGCAGTTACTTCCAAATCAACTTGATATTTTTGAGTAGCATCTTTTGATTTTACCCATTCAACATCGATTAGACGATCGGTTTCATTCTTAATATTTGGACAATCTGTGCGGTGTACTTTAATGCCATGTCCTTTGGTGATATAACCTACAATATCATCACCTGGTATAGGATTACAACATTTTGACAACTTAATAAGTACATTTTCTAAACCTTCGACATATACACCACTATCCGTAATAATATTGTCTTTGATTGGTAATGATTTTGTGACTTCTTGTGCCTCATTTAATGCACGTTGTTTTTCTAAAATTCTTTGTCTTTCTGTTAATTTATTAACAATTTGCAAAGATGTTACGCCACCAAATCCGACTGCAGCAAATAAATCATCTTCATTTGCAAAATTGTATTTTTCATTAACAACATGAATATTTTTTTCTGTTAAAATATCTTCGACTCTAAATCCTTGCTCTTTAATTTCAGCTTCAACCATCATTCGACCTTTTTCAATATTCGATGAACGATCTTGCTTTTTAAAGAAACTCTTAATTTTACCTTTAGCACTTGATGATTTAACAATTTTCAGCCAGTCACGGCTTGGCCCATATGAATGTTTACTAGTACGTATTTCAACTATATCTCCAGTTTGTAAAATGTAATCTATCGGTACAATTTTGCCATTCACTTTGGCACCTATCATTTTATTTCCTACTTCACTATGAATCGCATATGCAAAATCAATTGGTACTGCGCCATATGGTAATTCTATGACATCACTTGCAGGCGTAAAGGCGTATACTTTATCACTTTGCAAATCATATTTTAAAGTTTCCATAAACTCTTGCGCATCAGATGAAGTATGATCTGCTTCAGCTAATTCTTTTAACCAATTTAATTTATTTTGATAGTTTTGGTCTTTTTCATTAACTTTTTTACCTTCTTTGTAAGCCCAATGTGCTGCAACCCCATGTTCTGCAATTTCATGCATATCGAACGTTCGAATTTGAATCTCAAGTGGATCGCCATTTGGTCCAACAACAGTTGTATGCAATGATTGATACATATTTTGCTTTGGCATAGCAATATAATCTTTGAATCGACCAGGCATCGGCTTCCATAATGTATGGACCAATCCCAGTATCGCATAACAATCATTGATTGAATTTACAATGACACGTATAGCCAACAAATCAAAGATTTGATCAAATTGTTTTTTCTGCTTCATCATTTTACGATAGATACTATAAATATGTTTTGGTCTACCATTTATATCGCCTTCAATGTTCATTCTATCCATTTCAGTACGAATTCGATCAATAGCAGTTTCAATGTATGCTTCACGTTCACTTCGTTTCTTCTTCATCAAATTAACAATTCTAAAGTATTGTACATTGTCAATATATCGAAGTGCCGTATCTTCTAATTCCCATTTGATTGTGTTAATACCTAAACGGTGTGCTAATGGTGCATATATTTCTAATGTTTCTCTTGAAATCCTTATTTGCTTTTCTCGAGGCATCGCTTTTAATGTACGCATATTATGTAATCTATCAGCTAATTTCACCAAAATCACTCGTACATCTTTAGCAATTGCAATAAATAGTTTACGATGATTTTCAGCTTGTTGCTCTTCTTTAGATCTATATTTAACTTTTTTAAGTTTTGTTACACCGTCAACGATTCGTGCAACTTCTTCGTTAAACATTTCTTTTACATCTTCAAAAGTATATGGTGTATCTTCAATTACATCATGCAAAAATCCTGCAACAATGGTTGGACCGTCTAATCGCATTTCTGTTAAAATGCCCGCAACTTGTATAGGATGCATAATGTATGGTAAGCCGTTTTTCCGGAACTGACCTTTGTGCGCTTCATAAGCAATATGATAACTTTTCAAAACATATTCATACTCATCTGATGACAAATACGATTTTGCTTTGTGAAGAACTTCGTCTGCACTATATGGATATTCATTGTTCATAATATGATACACCCCATTCATCTTTATTACGTCGTCTTAAACAATGATTTTGATGATTACGTTGAATAGTCATTTCCCCACATAAATCATACATTCGTCGACGATAAATAATTATCCTGTCGTCATTAATCGTAATCATAATTTTACTTGAGTGAGTTTAATTTGTATACTATTCCTACTTTTAAAACTTTTACAAAAATTCATCGTAAATCAACTGTTTCATTTTTTAAATATTAGTTCTATGATACTACAATTTATGAAATAAATAAACGATGATATTAAGGTATAATGCTCAATCTTCTAACATTTTCAGTATATAAAAAATCCTATCATCTAATGTCAAGAAATCGTGAACAATATTTTATCATTTCATTCATTCTATAACATTCAATGTAGGATTTTATTTTATTATGCTATTATTTACTCATCGTATGAGATTAAACTCATAACATCGTAATCTTTAATTTTTTCAATGCCGTTAAGATATTTTAATTCGATAATAAATGCAATACCAACAACGATACCACCTAATTTTTCAACTAATTTGATTGCCGCTTCAATCGTACCACCTGTTGCTAATAAATCATCTGTGATTAAAACACGTTGTCCTGGTTTAATAGCATCTTTATGCATTGTTAAAACATTTGTACCATACTCCAAATCATATTCATAACGAATAACTTCTCGTGGCAATTTCCCTTCTTTTCTTACTGGTGCAAAACCAATTCCCATTGAATAAGCCACTGGACAACCTATAATGAAACCACGCGCTTCAGGTCCAACAACGATATCTACGTTTCTATCTTTTGCATACTCAACAATTTTATCTGTTGCATAGCCATATGCTTCACCATTATCCATAATAGTTGTTATATCTTTAAAACTTACACCTGGTTTCGGCCAGTCTTGTACCTCTGATACGTATTTCTTTAAATCCATTAATATTTCCTCCTAAATTGCTCACGACAATTGTGACTTTATCCAATTTTTTAATTCTGAAAAATCTTGATATAATAATTGCTTTTCTACATCCATACGTTGTTGTCTTAATTGATATACTTTACTAGAATCGATTGCTCTTTTATCTGGTTGTTGATTAATGTAAATCGTACCATCTTCTTGTGTTATAAAGTTTAAATCTAAGAAAACTTTGAGCATGAATTTAAGTGCATCTGGTTTAACATTTAAATGCTGACACAATAACATACCATCTTGTTGAATATTTGTTTCTTGTTTAGTAATTAAAGCTTTATAACATTTTTTAAAGACATTCATGTGAGGTATACCTTCGAAATAAATCGAATGACTATGCTGTAAAACTAAATAGAGTTGAGAAAATTGTAGCTGTCGTAATGTACTTGACAAGTCATCCATAGAAGTTGGCAAATCTCTTAACACAACTTTATCCGACTGCTGATTAATTTCTTCCCCATAATAATATTCATTCGCATTTACTTTATCACTTTTAGGATGAATAAGCACGACAATATTTTCATCATTTTCTGTAAAAGGTAAACTTTTTCTTTTACTTCGATAATCTAATATTTGTTGTTCATTCATCGCTATATCTTGAATAATCAATTGTGGTGTTTGATTACCATTCCATTCATTGATTTGAACTGAACCCAAAATATTGATTGGTTGTTCATCTTGCAATTCTGTTTCTAAATGTCCATTTTGCCAAAATAATGCAGCTATATTACTTTCACCTAATGTCATTTTCAAGTGATTTTTTTGTTGACCAATTGCTTTAACCGATGAAACTGATAAATCGTCCATTTCAAAAAGTGGTCTAGAAAAATCCGTTCCAAATGGTCGCAAACGATTCATATCGCGTATATTTTTAATTGTTATATCATTCTCTGTTAATAACACGTCTACTGTTTTTACAGGATCTAGTGATGTTGTTTCAGCTAAAGCATTCATCCATTCATTCAAACCTTTAGCTAACATATCAACATTTTCGATATCCATCGTCATACCTGCAGCCATATGATGACCACCAAACTTAGCAATTAAATCTTGATGTGCTGATAATATTTCGAACATAGACACTTGATCGATTGATCTCGCTGAACCCTTAGCATGATTTTGTTCTCTATCAATATTTAAAATAAGAGTCGGTAATGCATATGTTTCAACAATTTTCGACGCGACAATACCTAACACACCTTCATGCCAATTTTCTTTTGCTAGAAGAAGGAATAAATTCCCTGCTTTAACTTGTTCATCAGCCATTGCCATAGCTTCTTCAGTAATAGATGCAACAATATCTTTTCTTTCACGATTAAAGTGTTCAACCTGTTCTGCTAAAAATACAGCTTCTTCTTCGTCTTCTGTCATCAGTAATTCACAAGCTAATGAAGCATCATCTAAACGCCCAACAGCATTTAATCTAGGTCCAATGATAAAGCCTATAGTCTCTTCATCGATGTGATCATTGTATCCCGCTTCTTGAAGCAATGCTTTAATAGATATTGGACAATTGTTATTTAATATTTTCAAACCTTGTTTCACAAGTGAACGATTTTCATCCGTTAACGAAACCAAGTCTGCAATAGTACCTATGGCTGCTAATGCTTTAAAATAGTCAGGTACATTTCCTATTAATGCTTGAGACAATTTATAAGCTACACCTGCACCACATAATTGTTGAAACGGATATTCAAATGATGGGTGCATCGGATGTACAATTGCGTATGCTTCTGGTAATGTTTTACCAATTTCATGGTGATCAGTAACAATTACATCAACACCAAGTTCTTGAACCATTTTAATTTCATTATGACCTTGTATACCATTATCAACTGTTATTATTAAAGAGATGCCTTCATCGTGTGCATTTCGAAATGCTAATTCGTTTGGACCATATCCTTCAGTAAAACGATTAGGTATATGCCAACCTACTTGTGCACCTAAAAGCTGTAATGTCGTAACTAAAATAGTCGTTGAAGTAACACCATCAGCGTCATAGTCACCATATACTAAGATTTTTTCATCATTAGATACCGCATTTTTAATTCTTTCAACGGCCTTACTCATGTCGCTTAATTGGTAAGGATCATGATTTATATCTATGTCCGCAATAATTGATTCAATATCATGTTCATCAATAATTGCCTTACTTTCTAATATTTTCTTCACAATTGGCGTCAATTTTAATTTAGATATTGTTTCTTCATTTATGTATTCAGTTGGTTTTGTTAATTTCCACTTATACTTTGGTTTTATCATTTCTACGCCTCATTTCCAAAAGACATTATATCTAAAATTGCTATAAATAAAAAGCACTAATATAAATAATCAAGAGTTTAATTATATCATTTTTTTAAAAGTAGGTGTGATAAGTTAGATTTATCTATTTTGTTAAATTCAAACAAAATAAAAAGCAGTGTCTGAACCTATACTGGTTCACAACACTGCTCTTATTATTAAAATTATACTAATATCTTTTCGTCATTTGATTTTTTATCTTTATACACAACTAATTTGTGTTTTGGAGATTTTTTCAATTGACGTTTTTTCATCATTCCCCATAGAGGAACTGCTATAAAGATTGATGAGAACACACCAGAAATTAATCCGATAAATAATGCTAATGTAAAGTTAAATATTGTAGGCGCTCCAAAGAATAAGATAGCAACCACAACAACAATTACTGTTAACACCGTATTGACTGAACGAGTCATTGTCTGTCTTATCGATCTATTAACGATATCGTCAATTTGTTCAGGTGTAGTAATAACTTTTATTTTCTGAAGGTTCTCACGTACACGGTCAAACGTAACAATTGTATCGTTAATTGAATAACCAACAATTGTAAGAACCGCTGCAATAAATGTTAAATCTACTTCAATTCTAAATAAACTAAAGATAGCAACGATTATGAATACGTCATGTAATAATGCCAATACTGATGACAGACCCATTCGCCATTCAAATCGTAATGACACATAGATAATGATACCAATAGATGCATAGATTAACGCTAACATGGCATTTTTAGCTAATTCTTGTCCAATTATAGGTGATACAGTATTAATTTGAGGCGTGTCACCAAATTTTGATTTAATATTATCGCTCAACTTATTATCTTGAGCACGTGTTAAATCATCTTTAAATTGAACTGTTGCTACTTTATTATCTTTACCATTAATTTGAATTTGATCCGCCTTAAGTCCGCTATCTTTTACAACCTGTTCAACTTTTTGTTGTGAAATAGTTTGTTTTGATTGGAAATCTACACGTGTACCACTTGAGAAATCAATACCTAAATTCAACTTGAAGATATAAAGAATAACCAATCCAACAACAACTATTAAAATACTCACACCAATTAATGGTTTTGCTAATTTAACAAAGTTCCATTTTTCAAATGATGTTTTAAGGTCGTGAACATCAACGCCTTCACTAATGTTATGTCTCTTATTCTTATTAACTCCAAACAACCAATATTGATTTTTGAAGACGTTTGATGAAACTAATAATGATAATAAGAATCTTGATAAGAAGACTGCTGTAACAAAGATCATTAAGATACCTAATAATAACATAGTAGCAAAACCTTTAACTGAACTTTCACCGAAGAAGAATAATACTGCTGCGGCTATAACAGTTGTTAAGTTTGAGTCAAAGATTGTTAAGAATGAGCTCTTATTCGCTTTAGAAAAGGCTTGCTTAATCGTGCGTCCGATTCGAAGTTCATCTTTAATACGCTCATACATAATAATATTAGCATCGACGGCCATACCTACACCTAATACTAATGCTGCTAAGCCTGGCAGTGTAAGTACACCTGAAATGAAATTAAATGCAACTAATGTTAGATAGATGTATGTTGTTAAAGCAATAATTGCTACTAAACCAGGTAATCTGTAGAAACCTAACATGAATAGATAAATTAAAGCTACACCAATGAATGATGCAAATACAGTTTTATCTAATGCATCTTGTCCAAATTGAGCACCAACTGAATTTGAGTAAATTTCTTTTAAGTCAACTGGTAATGAACCTGCGTTTAACAATTCAGCAATTTGTTTAGCCTTTTTAACGCCTTCTTGCCCTTTAAATCCACCAGAGATTTCTACACTATCTGAGTTAATCGGTTGATCAACACTTGCTGCAGAAATAAATTTAGGATTTTTCTTTTGAGCTTCTTTTTTATAGCTGTCGCCTTTTTTGAAATCTAGCCAAACTACCATGACGTTGTCACGTTTTTTAGAGATTTCTTCAGTTACCTTTTTGAATTTATTTTTATCTTTAACTTTAAAAGTAACTGTTGGCTGGTTCGTTTCTTGTTTAAACTCTTGCTTTGCAGAGCCTTGCTTAATATCAGAACCATTTAATTTCACTTTATCTTCGGCATCACGAATTGTTAAATTTGCTTGAGAAGATAAAATTTTACGTGCTTCGTTCTGGTCTGTTACACCAGCAAGTTGAACCCTAATTCGATTTGGTTCTTCAACTTGTATCTTAGGTTCAGAAACACCTAATACGTTTACACGATTTTCTAAAGTTTGCGCCGTTGATTGTAAAGCTTTTTTATCTATTTTATCGCCCTTATGTAACGGGTCAACTTGATAAAGCACTTCAAATCCACCTTGCAAATCAAGTCCTAAATTGACATTCTTTACTACACTTTTATAAGTTGCAGCCATTCCGGCAAACAACAATACGACTAAAAGTAAGAATGCAATTATTCTACTACTTTTCTTCACATGAACACCTCATTATTTACGTATGTATTTAGAATACTTTAATACTATTTTATTACGCAAGTTAAATTTTTCTTACAAAATTTATTAGCCTTATACATATTAACATACTATAACTGCTAGTAAAATTAGACACGGTTATATTTAATTTAAATTTAACAATTATTATGAATCACATTTTCTTTTTTTCGAATGCAAAAACAGTACAATACATTACAGCTAAATATAAAAAGGGATGAAACATAAATCGTTTCATCCCTTTTTATTACCTCTTCATGTTATGAAGGGTCAACTTGTTTAATTGCTGGTTTTTCGAATGTTAATTCAGTACCATGACCGTTTACTGTAATTACAACAGTTGTTTCATCTACCGCTTTAACAGTACCTTTAATACCACCAATTGTAGTAATTCTTTGACCAGATTCAATGTTATTAATCAACTCACGGTGCTGCTTAGCACGTTTTTGTTGTGGTCTGATCATTAAGAAATACATAACCGCAAAAATTACGACTATATATATAAGTAATGAAAATTGCATTTTGTACGCTCCTCTTGCTTAAAAGTTTTTTGGGTTCTCAACATTTAATCCATATTGCTCGAAGAACTCATCTTTAAAATCTAAAAGACGATCTTCTCGAATGGCTTGTCTTATATCTTCCATTAATTTTAGCAGAAAATGTAAATTATGAATAGTAGTAAGACGAATACCAAAAGTTTCCTCTGCTTTGATTAAATGACGTATATACGCTCTTGAGTAGTTTTGACATGTGTAACAATCACAATTCTCATCCAAAGGTCTTAAATCATCTGCAAATTTTGCATTTTTAATAACCAATCGCCCTTGCGATGTCATACAAGTACCATTTCTGGCAATACGTGTCGGTAAAACACAATCAAACATATCCATACCGCGAATACTACATTCGATTAATGCATCTGGAGATCCTACACCCATTAGATATCTTGGTTTATCTTTAGGCATAAATTGCTCTGTATGTTCAACCATTTTATACATAACTGGCTTAGGCTCACCGACTGACAAACCTCCGATTGCATAACCAGGAAAATCTAATTCTACTAAATCCTTTGCACTTTGCTCTCTTAAATCTTCATATTCGCCACCTTGAATAATGCCGAATAGTGCTTGATCTTCAGGTCGTTGGTGTGCATCTAGACATCTTTTTGCCCAACGTGTTGTACGTTCAATTGATTTTTTTACATAATCATATTCCGCAGGCATAGGCGGGCATTCATCAAATGCCATCATAATATCAGAACCTAAATCATTTTGAATTTGCATTGATTTCTCAGGACTCAAAAATAATTTAGAACCATTAGTATGATGTCTAAATTCGACACCTTCCTCGGTAATTTTACGTAAATTACTCAAACTAAACACTTGGAAACCGCCTGAATCTGTTAAAATTGGACCATCCCAATTCATGAATTTATGTAATCCCCCAGCGTGTTTGATAATATCATTTCCAGGTTGTAACCACAAATGATACGTATTCCCTAAAATGATTTTCGCCTCAATCTGTCTTAACTCCTCTGGACTCATTGTTTTAACAGTCGCTTTAGTACCTACTGGCATAAACATCGGTGTTTCAAATGAACCGTGTGGTGTGTGTACAATACCTAAACGAGCACCAGATTGTTTACAAGTTTTAATGTGTTCATATGTTACTGCAGGCATATTTATAATCCTCACATTCTTTTTATATAATTAACATTGCATCGCCAAAACTAAAGAATCTATACTCTAAACTTACAGCTGTTCTATATGCATTTAGAACATTTTCACGAGTACTAAACGCTGACACAAGCATAACCAAAGTTGATTTTGGCAAATGAAAATTAGTTATTTGACCATCAATTGCTTTAAATTCAAACCCTGGATAAATAAAAATATTAGTCCAACCACTTGTCGCTACAAATTGATCATAGTCTCGTCGAATAGTTTCAAGTGTGCGTGTAGAAGTTGTACCAACTGAAATGATTCGATGCCCTTTAGACTTCGTATCATTTAATAAGTCAGCGGTTTCTTGAGTCATTTGATAATATTCACTATGCATTTCATGATCATTTACATCATTAACACTGACAGGCCTAAATGTACCCAAGCCAACATGCAATGTAACAAATGCGATATTAACTCCTTTATTTTTAATTTTGGCTAATAACTCATCTGTGAAATGTAATCCGGCTGTCGGTGCTGCTGCCGAGCCACTTTCCTTAGCATAAACCGTTTGGTAACGATCAGGATCATCTAAGCGCTCTTTGATATATGGTGGTAGCGGCATCTCACCTAATTCATCTAAGCGTTCTTGTAAAATACCTTCATAATGCAAGCGCATAATGCGTCCGCCCTGGTCCATTTCTTTAATACATTCGGCTACAATTTTACCATTACCAAAACTTAATTTATTACCAACTTTGATTCTTTTAGCAGGTTTAAGCAAGACTTCCCAATCATTACCTTCTATTTGAGTCAGCATTAACATTTCAACTTTAGCACCTGTTTCTTCTTTTAAACCGAAGAGTCTAGCAGGCATCACTCTAGTATCATTTAACACTAACGTATCACCTGCACGAAAGTATTCAATAATATCTTTAAAATGTAAATGTTTCATCTCGCCAGTTTCTCTATCCATGACTAATAGACGACTTTGATCACGATCTTTTAATGGCGTTTGAGCTATTAAAGATTCTGGCAAGTCGTAGTCAAATTCTTCAATATTCACGTTATTCCCTCTCCTCATTTGACTTTGCAAAATGTTCATAAGCTAATGGTGTAGCTCTTCTACCACGCGGTGTACGTTCTAAAAATCCTTTTTGAATTAAAAAAGGTTCGTAAACGTCTTCAATTGTTATTCTCTCTTCACCAATTGTTACAGCAATCGTATCTAATCCGACAGGTCCACCATTATATTGATTAATTATGCAATTCATCATTTTATGATCAATATAATCCAATCCATGTTGATCAACTTGAAGTAAACCTAATGCATGTTTAGTAGTTTTGATGTAGATTTGATCATCTTCATTCACTTGTTGAAAATCACGCACGCGTTTTAATAAACGATTCGCTACACGTGGTGTACCACGCGAACGTTTAGCAAGCTCAATGGCACTAGCTTCATCTATACCTGTTCCTAGAACTTCTGCAGTTCTAATGATAATCTCTTTTAAGTCTGATTCGTTATAATATTCTAACCTTAAATGTACACCAAATCGGTCTCTTAAGGGGCCTGTTAAACTCCCAGCTCGGGTAGTTGCACCGACCAAAGTAAATGGAGGTAAATCGATTCGGATACTTCTAGCCTCATCCCCTTTACCTATAATTATATCTAAAAAGAAATCTTCCATTGCAGGATATAAAACTTCTTCAACTACACTACTTAATCTGTGTATTTCATCAATAAATAACACATCTCCTGGTTGAAGTCCCGATAAAATAGCAGCTAAATCACCAGGTCTTTCTAAGGAAGGGCCTGACACTGTACGTATATTAACGTCCATTTCATTAGCAATAATATTAGATAATGTTGTTTTACCTAGTCCAGGGGGGCCAAAAAGCAATACATGGTCTAATGGTTCATGGCGTAGTTTAGCTGCTTTTATAAAGACTTCTAAATTACTTTTTATTGAATTTTGACCAATATATTGTCGTAATCTCGTAGGTCTTAACGACAATTCAAAATCAGATTCTTCACTATGCATTGATTGATCAACCATACGTTCATCCATGACAACACTTCCCCCATCAATCTATTTAAATTTAAGATACAACTATTTGTAGACCTGCTTTTACAGCCTCATCAACAGAGTCGTATTTATTTTTATTTAACGTTTTCTCTACTTTTGTAAGTTCTCGTTTAGAATAACCCAATGCTTCTAATGCTAACATTGCCTCTTGTACAAATTGATCTTGTACTGTAGAGGTTGGATCTACTTGCAATATTGAATCGCTATCTTCTTCGGTAATTTTAACTTTACCTTTTAAATCTAATACAATTTGTCTTGCTGTCTTTTTACCGATTCCAGGGAATTTAGTTAAATACGTGTCATTTTCATTTTCAATAGCACGTTTTACCTCGTTAGGTGTACTAGTTGCTAAAATAGCTAATGCAGATTTAGGTCCTATACCAGTAACTTTAATTAAACTCAAAAACATATCTTTTTCTTCTTCGCTACTAAAACCATACAATAGTTGGGCATCTTCGCGAACTATTAAAGATGTATGTATTAAAACATCTTGATCTAGATACTTTTGAAAACGATAAGAATTTGGTGTTTGAATTTCATACCCAACACCTGCAGTTTCAACTACCACATGTGTTGGATATAAATGTGTTAACTTACCTTTGACATACGCGTACATTTTTTGCACATCCTTACATACTCATACTAATTAATTCTACTTTAGATACATAATCTAAATTTCTTAAAGCTACGATGACATCTTCTGCAGAAGTGTCCTTAGATTTTGCATTTAAAGACAATGTGATGGTCGCTTTTTCTTCCATTGGAATACTTTGATGAATTGTTAAAACCGAAAGTTCTAATTTAGAAATAACATCTAAAACACGCGCTAACATACCGACAATGTCAGTAACGTACAATATTAATGTAAACTCTCTATGGTCTAACATTTTATCATCTACTGGAAATATAGTTTCTCTATATTTGTAAAATGCACTTCTAGATAAATCAAACTGCTTAACTGCATCATAAATGGACAATGTAGGATCATTTTTTAAGGCATCTTTAATTTTCAAAGTTTTAACCACTGATTCTGGCAATACATCTTCTCTAATTAAATAAAACTTTTTATAATCTTTATTGTCCATCATGATACACTCCTATTCAACGAATTCAAATTCTCCACCAAGAATTCTAACGATATCTCCATTTTTACAACCGCGTTCTCTTAGAGCATCATCAATACCCATCGAACGCATTTGTCGTGCAAAACGGCGTACTGCTGGATCACTATTAAAGTCAGTCATCTTGAACATTCTTTCTATGGCATTACCACTCACTACATATGCACCATCATCATCTCTTGTAATTGTAAACTTATCTTGTGAAGGTGTGTGTTTATAAAGAACACGATTGATACCTGCTGACTCTTCTTCTTCAACTGAGAAGTCAACATCTTTATATTCTTCTAATTTATCAGCAATTGCATAAAGTAATTGATCAATATTTTCACGTGTAATTGTTGAAACTGGAATGACTTCTACATTATCACCAATTTCCTCTTTAAATAGTTCTAAATTATCTTGCGATTCAGGTAAATCCATTTTATTAGCAACGACGATTTGTGGTCTATCTTCTAAACGTTGTTCATATGCAGCTAATTCTTGATTGATGACTTTATAATCCTCAATTGGATCTCTTCCTTCTGATCCACTCATATCAATCATATGCACAATAACTTTAGTTCTTTCAACATGTCGTAAAAACTGATGACCTAGACCAACACCATCTGATGCACCTTCAATTAACCCAGGTAAATCAGCCATAACAAAACTACGTTGATCTGGTGTTGAAACGACACCTAAGTTCGGCTTAATAGTAGTAAAATGGTAAGCACCAATTTTGGGTTTCGCTTTTGAAACAATTGATAATAATGTTGATTTACCAACACTAGGGAAACCTACTAATCCTACATCAGCTAATAATTTCAATTCTAAAGAAACGTCTAATTCCTCACCTGGTTCTCCTTTTTCACTAAAGTCAGGTGCAGGGTTTCTTGGCGTTGCAAAACGTGAATTTCCGCGACCTCCGCGACCACCTTTTGCTACGACAGCTCTTTGACCATCTTCAACTAAATCTGCTAATACTTCGTCAGTTTCAACATTTTTTATAATTGTGCCCGGTGGTACTTTTAAGACTAAGTCTTCAGCATTTTTTCCATGCATATTACTACTTTGTCCATTTTCACCTTTGTTTGCTTTAAAATGACGTTGGTATCTAAAATCTAATAATGTTCTTAATCCTTCATCTACTTCGAATACAACAGAAGCACCTTTACCGCCGTCACCACCAGCTGGACCACCAAATGGCACATATTTTTCTCTTCTATACGCGGTAATTCCATTACCACCATCACCGGCTTTAAGAGATATTTTGACTTGATCGACAAACATATATCTCACCTCTTTTACATATAATTTTCATTTTCCCAATAATTATAGCATATTAGAGCCCCTTTTATTGTAAATAATTAGGGGCTCTTATGCAGTTGCTTTTATGTCTATTCGCCTTAATTTTTTATAATTTCCAATATCAAATACGATACTTTTTAGTACGTTAAATACTGCAACTGTATTCCTTTAGCCCCCTTTTAGTTTACTGATTAGGGGCTCTTATGCAGTTGCTCTTAAGTCTATTCGCCTTAAATTTTAAATTTACTTTTGGCCAAATTCGTTATATTAATAAAAATTTCTCTATAAAAAGTAAAAAACACCAGAAGATTCACTTCTGGTGTTAACTAGACAAAATTATTCAGCTACTGCGTATACAGAAACTTGTTTTTTGTCGCGACCTTTACGTTCGAATTTAACAACGCCGTCGATTTTAGCGAATAATGTATCATCGCCACCACGACCTACATTTTCACCAGGGTAAATTTTAGTACCACGTTGGCGATATAAAATTGAACCACCTGTTACGAATTGACCGTCAGCACGTTTAGCACCTAAGCGTTTTGATTCAGAGTCACGTCCGTTTTTTGTAGAACTTACCCCTTTTTTAGATGCGAAGAATTGTAAGTTTAATTTTAACATCGGAATGCACCTCACTTATAATTTAATCTAATATTCTCATTATATTCTTCTTCAATAGTTTGTAAAGAAACAAGCATTGCTTGAAGAATTAATTGCGCTTCATCGTTATTTGTATCAACACTTCTTATATGAAAATGACCACCATTGTCATCATAATTGATATCTGGTCTTTCAGATGTCAATCCTATAATCGCATTAACACTACCAAACAATACAGCTGAAGCTCCAGCACAAACGATATCATGACCATATTCACCATGGTTAGCATGGCCATCCATAATAACGTCTGTTACTTTGCCTTCATCATTAACTGTGACATCAACAGTAATCATAATAATTACGCGTTGATTTTATCGATTGTTAATTTAGTGTATGGTTGACGATGGCCTTTTTTACGTTTTGAATTTTTACGACGTTTGTATGTGAATACAGTGATTTTCTTACCGCGTCCTTGTTTATTAACAGTAGCAGTAACTGTAGCACCTTCAACTGTTGGCGCTCCAACTTTAACTGAATCTCCACCTACAAATAATACTTTATCAAATGTAAAAGTATCACCTTCGTTTACGTCTAATTTTTCAACGAAGATTTCTTGACCTTCTTCTACTTTGATTTGTTTTCCACCTGTTTCAATAATAGCAAACATACTTTGCACCTCCTGTATAATAAGTCACGCCATATATAGGTGACATATGTTATTGAGTAAAGCGTTCGCACTCTGCGTTGTTTCAGTCGAAACTCAAGTCATTTATAAAAATAAACTCTTCTCGTTTCTCTCTTCATCGCCTTGATTGTCAATCGCTTTCTTTCAATAACTTTTGCAAATGAGTAAAGCGTTCGCACTCTGCGTTGTTTCAATCGCTTTATTCCTTAATCATGTTCTTGAACCTATATTTGAGCGGTTGTATGTAGCTACTTATAACTACTCAACTATTGCATCTTACCATTGACGACGTTTCATGTCAATGTCATTGTTCGTTTTTTTAATGAACTTTATAATCAATGGATACAGTATTATTAACAGTACAAAATTTAACAATACTGTCGGCAGCAATCTAAATACAACAAAATGTATAAAGTCAAATTGGATAAATCCTAGCATGCCATAAATCAATGCAACATATATCTCTAATAATATTGTACTCCCTAAAATAATTCCGAATAACATTGTGTGATCTTTGTAAAAAATCTTAAAGAAACGATCTATTAGAGCTAAAAATAGTATATAACCAAATAAATATACGCCATAAATGCTTCCGTAATATACATCAGTCATTAAACCAATAAATATACTCAGCATTAATGATACGCCAAAGCCTCTATAAACTACCATCATTAATATGTACATAAAGGTTAAGTGTGGCACAAAAATAATTTCAAATTTCCCAATATGCATTGGAATGAGTAGTCCAATTGCGGTATCAATATAAAATAATAAAATCCCTATCAAAAAATAATACAAAGTACGCATTATTTATCCCTGCTTTCATCGTCAGGTATTGTTTTAGGATCTCTTTTAGCGACATAAACATGACTTAAATCTGCTAAATCTGCACCAGTTTTAACTCTAACCTCTTTAGCTAAGCCGTATTGATCATTCTGTACCTTCGTGACTTCACCTATATACAAATTACTTGGCAATTGATCTGCAAGTCCACTAGTAACTACTTTATCCCCTTTAGAAATATTGTCTCGGTTATTAATATCACTAATTATTAACTCAGAGTTCTTTTCATCATATCGATCAATCAAACCAAAAATATTTTTAGAACCATGTTGTATATTTACCGATAATTTACCAGCACGTGTATTAGTAGAAATTAAATCTACTTGTGAAGAAAACTTATTCACTTTTGTTACTCTTCCAACAAACCCTTGTGACGTCATTACGGCCATATTAGAAGTAATACCTGATTTCGAACCTTTATCAATTACAAGTGTATTCATCCATTGATCAGGATTTCTTGCTAATACTGTAGTAGAAATCGGATCATATTTTGAAATATCTTTTAAATCAAGCTCTTTTTTCAATTTATTATTTTCCGCTTCTAATTGTTGGTTTTTAGATTCTAATTGGCTTATTTTATTTTTATCCTCTTTTGAATCGCCCTTTTTAAAAAAGTCTCCAATTGCACCAGCAACAAAATTAACTGGATAACTCACAACTCGTTGCCCAAAAGACACAGAATCACCTATGTATTGTTCAGGAGGTGATTGAGATTGTGATCGTATGGACAGCCCAATAAGTGCAATAAAAACGATGATTGCACATAAAACAACAATTAATTTGTTATTTTTAAAAAACTTAAGCACCCAGAACACCTCTATTTTGTCAAAATATTATATATCCTTTTCTATTTTATATTACTCCCTTAATGAAATAAAGCACTAACTTTTAATTGCTATGAAATTAAACTTAGCTTTTAATAAAACTAGCTTCGTTATAATAAAAATAACTACTAGCAAATTTTTTCAAGTGCTAGTAGTTATCATAATTATTTTTAATATTCATTTGTTTGTGTCGTTCGAATTTTCGCTGTTGGTTGACTGTAATTGTCTCCAACGGGCGAATAAATTTTGGGCCTTTTGTTGTTCATTAGCTTGTTTTTGTTTTGATTGTTCTGCCATTTGAACTACACCAACCTTTTATATATTCTAGTGACAGGATAACTAAAATGATTTATGTATGCAAAGAATTTCTATTGATATGCATTTTCTGGTTTTAATTGTAAATTTTGCCCTAATTCATTTAAGTCTTGTTGCATTTCGAATTCTGTATTATAAACTCTCATGGATTCATCTCCAAATTTATAAAGTATAAATTCATCCCCTCTTTGACCAATTACATATTTATCATTGTACGCCATTCGATTCATACCCGATACAGCCATAAATTCTTGTTTATCTATCATATTAAATACATTTTTAATTTGACTTAAAGGTACATTTTTAATCAAATCATTTTCTTTCAATGAATATTTCTCTCCACTTACATACACATGTTGCGCATCATTTGTTGGCTGTGCAACTTGCCCAGTATGATTTGGTGATTGGTTAACTGGGTTCCAATCTTGTTCTTTTAAAAAAGGCGCGTATTTTAAGGCAATGTATACAATCACTATAATCGCAATTACTGCTATAATATTTTTAATCATACTTAATATAAATCTCATAGGTCGCCTCCATTAGTCTTCAAACTATTATATAGTTTGACATATAAATTTTCATCAGTCTTCAGGCTTAATCACACTATATCTTTGGACTGATGCATCTTAATTAAAAATGGCTTATAATTTATTTATGTTATAAATGCTTATGAGGAGGTTCGTAATATTGAGTATACTAACAATCATTTTAATAGCACTATTAGTAATCCTCCTTTTTAGAGTTGGACTTTCTATTTTGCGATTTTTAATTTATATCGGCGTCATTTTATTATGTTTGTATTTAGGATATCAAGGCTTAATTTGGTTACTTGATTTTTTCCAAATTAATACAGGGTTATTACCACAATTCCAATTATAATAAAAATAAAATCATATTAATATAACAAAACTCCTAATGAACTAGATTAAATATTTGTTTAACTAGTTAAGCATTAGGAGTTTTAATTTATTTTTTAATTCTGATAAACAACTTATGTGTAACAATTCATTATTTACGTCCAAATGCATTAGATAAAAATCGTAATAATGCATAACTTCCGCTTAATAATAATGCCCATACGACACCAGTAAATATTGAACCAACAGCTACACTAAATAAAGGAATTGATTGCTTCGTGACGATCACACCTGCTAGTGCTGTAACTAATAAACCTACTGATGATAATATCACAGTCATTAATAGATTACGTTTTGTTACAGGTTCATTCTTTATGTTTAATTGCATTGTATACACCATTGGTACTAGAACACCGATAATTATAAATAGCGTCACTGTTTTTCCTCCATATGATTGTACTTCGTAGGTATTATACACAAGAATTGTTAGTAATTCTATTAACTTTATTCATTTTCATCAAAATAACCTGCTTCAACTAAGCTTGTAAATCTATTATCACCAATAATAATATGATCCAATAAATCAATACCAAGTATCAAGCCACATTCTTTTAACCTTAGTGTCGTCATGATATCTTCTTGTGAAGGTGTTACATCACCAGATGGATGATTATGAACTGCAATGATTGCATTCGCATTTTCTCGAATAGCGATACTAAAAATTTCACGCGGATGCACTATAGAACTATTTAATGTCCCTTTAAATACACATGCTTCTTTTATAACAATATTTTTTGAGTTCAATAATAAAATCATAAAATGTTCTTGCGATAAATCTTTCATCGAAGCCATCATAAGATCGGCAACATCACTAGGTTGTGTTATTTTAACCCTGTTACTTTCTGAACGTCGCCCCATTCGCTCGCCCAATTCAAATGCAGCTTTTAATGTAATTGCTTTTTGCAAACCAATTCCTTTTACTTGAATCAAATCGTTTACTGATGCTTTTTTTAGTTCGTTTAAATTCGAATTAGCTTTCAACAATTCATTACTAATATCAATACTAGAAAACCCTTTTCGTCCAGTATTAATTAAAATCGCTAATAATTCAGTATTCGAAAGACTTTTCGCACCATGACTTAATAAACGTTCTCTAGGCATTTCTGAAGTAACCATTTCTTTAATTTTCAATAATATATTCCTCCTAATAATTGATAGATGTCATTATAAAAAACAGCATTTAATAGAAATGAGATAGTTAAAAAAGGTATTAGAGGTAATGTCTTAATAGGCTTAATTACCATTATGATTATCGCAACAAGTCCTGCGATGATAAATGTAAATAAAATAAGGTATATAGTAAATTGTAGAGGGAAAAATAAGGAAATTATGCTTACAAGAAGAATATCACCATAACCAATAGATGATTTAAATAAAAAGTAAAAAATATGAGCAGAAATACTTACAATTAAAAAGGCTGTGGGAAAAATAGTGGATAACGAAAATGTAACTACAATGTAAACAATAATTAAACGACAGTCGATAAGTAAAGTTTTAATATCAGTCAAAGAAAAAATGAGTAGAAAAATATAAGTTGTAATAAATAACAATGCATTTACGTCCGTTAAATTAAATAAAACGAATATTATAGGTAACATTGCCAAAATTTCTCCTATTAGATGACTTTTAGAAGTATTATAACGACAGTATTGACACCTGCCTTTTAGCATTATGAAACTAAAAATTGGAAATAGTTCATACCATTTCAATGTAACATGGCAATTATCACATTTAGAACGTCTATGTAAATATTCAAATGAAGTTTCTTCAACAGATATAAATTGATACAAAAAACTAAAGATACAACTACAACTATATGACAACAAAAATACCAAGTAATAACCTCCTCAAGCAAATTATAAATAGTTATCCCTATAATGTAAATATACACCATTACTGCAAAATCAATACTCTTTGATGTGCAGATTTCTTGTAATAGTAATAAGTCTGTTGATAACTTAAAATACCACTTAAGCGTTATATAAAATAGCTTCAAGTCAATGGTAAAACAACAGAACTAAACATAAAAAACCGTGAAGAAACAATTTGATTGTCATCTTCACGGTTATTTTAATTTTATGGTTAAAATGCTCCAAAATCTATTTTAGATTTAACTTCACTAATAAAATATAAACTTCCAGTAATTACAAGTGCCTCACCTTGATAATTTTTAATAAATTCAACATAATCATCCACAAGTTGTATATGATCTCCTTCTACACTACCTACAATTTCTTCTTTTCGTAATGCCTTTGGAAAATCAAATTCAGTTGCATAAAAAGTTTTTGCAATAAGATTTAAATGCTTAACCATTTCATTGATAGGTTTACCATTAATGGCTGAGAATAGAATATCAACTTTGTCTTTGTGATGATAATTTTGAATAGTATTAATTAACGCGTCTATACTTTCAGAATTATGGGCACCATCTAAAATGATTAACGGCTTATCATGCACTTGTTCAATACGACCAGTCCATCGAACTGTTTCGATTCCGTCAATCATTTTATTGAAATCTAATTGAATTAAACCTTGTTCATTTAATTCTATTAATGCTGTAATAGCCAATGCAGCATTTTGTTTCTGATGTTCTCCTAACATACTTAAAATGATTGTTTCTAACTCATATTCCTTATAACGATAAGTAAATTCATCATTTTGTGAAACTACGACAATCTCACGGTCTAACTCAATCGGTTTTGCATGTTGTTCAATAGCACGTTCGCGAACATATTTAAGTGCATCTTCGTTTTTGACTGCGTAAATCACAGGGATATTCGGTTTAATTATTGCACCTTTATCTTTTGCAATATCTAAATAACTATTCCCTAAAATATCAGTATGATCTAATCCAATACTTGTTAAAATTGATAAAATCGGTGTAAAGACATTTGTAGAATCATTTTTAATACCTAATCCAGCCTCAACAATGACAAAATCAACAGGATGTATTTCACCAAAATATAAAAACATCATTGCAGTGATAATTTCAAATTCAGTTGCGACTCCCAAATCAGTTTCAAGCTCCATTTTTTCACTAATTGGTTTTACACGAGATACTAATTCAACAATATCATCATTCGAAATAGGTGCACCATTTAAACTAATTCGTTCATTAAACGTTTCAATAAATGGTGATGTGAAAGTTCCTACTTCATAACCATTTTCAACCAAAGCTGATCTAAGGTAAGCAACTGTAGAGCCTTTACCATTTGTTCCACCTACATGAATACCCTTAATATTATTTTGAGGATTATTAAGTTGTGCTAGCATCCATTCCATACGTTTAACACCAGGTTTAATGCCAAATTTAGTTCTTTCATGTATCCAATACAAGCTCTCTAGGTAATTCATTGTTACTAACTCCTATGCTTTTAATTGTTCAATTCTCGCTTTCACACCGTCATATTTTTCTTGATAATCTTGTTTTTTACGTTTTTCTTCATTTATAACTTTTTCAGGCGCTTTACTTACAAAGTTTTCATTAGACAATTTTTTATCAACTCTATCCAACTCACTTTGAAGTTTTGATAACTCTTTTTCTAAACGGCTAATTTCTTTATCCATGTCTATAAGACCTTCTAATGGTAATACTACTTTACCTGCTAATACTACTGAAGTCATAGCCTTTTCAGGTATTTCCACGTCCGTACTAATGTCTAAAGTACTAGGATTACAGAATTTGAATAAATAATCTTTATTTTGTGATAATGTTTGTTCAATTTCTTTATCTTTAGCTTGAATTAATATAGGTATTTCTTTAGATAATGGTGTATTCACTTCTACACGTGACTGTCTAACAGATTTAATGATTTCAACAAGTTGTTGCATTGTTTGTTTACTTTCTTCAAAAATCAATGATTCACGTACTTTTGGCCACGCTGCTTTTACAATAGTTTCCCCTTCATGAGGTAAACTTTGCCAGATTTTTTCTGTAACAAATGGCATGAATGGGTGTAACATTCTCATAATATTATCTAAAGTATAACTTAATACAGAACGAGTTACTTGCTTTTGTTCTTCGTCTGTACCATTCATCGGAATCTTACTCATTTCAATATACCAATCACAGAAATCGTCCCAAATGAAATTGTATAATGCTCTTCCAACTTCGCCAAATTCATATTTGTCACTTAAATCTGTAACTGTTGCAATTGTTTCATTTAAACGTGTCAAAATCCATTTATCTGCTAATGATAAGTTGCCAGTTAAATCAATATCCTCTACTTTAAAGTCTTCACCAATATTCATTAAACTGAAACGTGCGCCATTCCAAATTTTATTGATAAAGTTCCACACTGATTCAACTTTTTCAGTAGAATATCTTAAATCATGGCCTGGAGATGAACCTGTCGCTAAGAAGTATCTTAAACTATCCGCACCATATTCATCAATAACGTCCATTGGATCAACACCATTACCTAAAGATTTACTCATTTTGCGTCCATCTTCAGCTCGAACTAATCCATGTAATAATACGTCATTGAATGGGCGACGATCCGTAAATTCTAATCCTTGGAAAATCATACGTGCTACCCAGAAAAAGATAATATCATAACCTGTAACTAATGCATTCGTTGGATAGTAGCGCTTGAAGTCTTCACTATCAAGGTCCGGCCAACCCAATGTTGAAAATGGCCATAACGCACTTGAGAACCATGTATCTAATACATCTTCATCTTGTTGCCAGTTTTCAATATCAGTAGGCGCTTCTTCACCAACATAGATTTCACCAGTTTCTTTATGATACCAAGCTGGAATTTGATGACCCCACCATAATTGTCTTGATATCGTCCAGTCTCTAATATTTTCCATCCATTGATTAAATGTATGTTCAAATCGTTGTGGATAAAAATCTATACGATCATCTGTTTTTTGATTATCTAATGAACGTTTTGCCAAACCATCCATACGTACAAACCATTGTGTTGATAAATATGGTTCAACTACTGCGCCTGAACGTTCTGAATGACCAACCGAATGAACATGGTCTTCAATTTTGATAACTAAATCTTGTTCTTTTAAATCTTCAACTAACTGTTTACGACAATCAAAACGGTCCAAACCTTCGTATTTACCAGCCTTGTCGTTCATTTTACCATTTTCATCCATAACGATGATATTTTCTAAATGATGTCTTTGACCAATTTCGAAGTCATTAGGGTCATGTGCAGGAGTAACTTTCATCGCACCAGAACCAAAATCAATATCAACGTATTCATCTGCTAATATTGGTAACTCACGGCCTACAATTGGTAAAATAACAGTTTTGCCAATAACATCTTTATATCGTTCATCATTTGGGTTAACAACTATAGCCGTATCGCCTAACATTGTTTCTGGTCTTGTAGTTGCAATTTCGATATAACCTTCTCCATCAGCATAAGGATATTTAAAATGATAAAAGGCACCTTGTACATCTTCATGTATGACTTCAATATCCGATAACGCAGTGCGTGCTTTAGGATCCCAGTTTATAATACGCTCACCACGATAAATAATACCTTTATTGTATAAATCAACAAAAACCTTTTTAACCGCTTTACTTAATCCTTCATCTAAAGTAAAACGTTCTCTACTATAATCTAAGCCTAAACCTAGTTTAGCCCATTGAGCACGGATAAATGACGCATACTCTTCTTTCCAATCCCAAGCTTGTTCTAAAAACTTTTCACGGCCAAGATCATATCTTGTAATACCTTGTTCATTTAATTTTGCTTCAACTTTTGCTTGTGTCGCAATTCCAGCATGGTCCATACCAGGTAAATATAAAGTATCGTACCCTTGCATGCGTTTCATACGCGTAATAATATCTTGTAAAGTTGTATCCCAAGCGTGACCTAAATGTAATTTACCAGTTACATTTGGTGGTGGAATAACAATTGTATATGTTTCTTTTGATTTATCTTCCGATGGTTTAAAATAACCATTTTTAACCCATTCTTCATAACGTCCCGCTTCAACTTCGCGTGGATCATATTTTGGTTTCATTTCCATTTGCTATACCTCCTAAAAAATAAAAAATACCCATCCTATATAACAATAGGACGGATATTCCGTGGTACCACCTATATTCAAGAAGGATGCTACAAATCAAACACTGATTATCAGCTAAATCGAAGTTAGTATACTAACGCTGACAGCAGGAAATTTGAAATAAGCTATCTCTTCAAGCACTCTAGATTATGATTAACGCTCAAACACGTCTTAGCCTACTCTATCAATCATGTTCAACTAAGATACTCTGTGGGCTACCTTCAGTAAAAATCATTTGCATATTCACACCAAACCACATGCTCTCTTTAAAACAATTTGAACTTACTCTTCCCAATTTATATATTAAACTCTTAACTTATAGTATAATGATTGTCAAAATAAGTCAATGTATTGGTGGGAATAATTATGAATGAATGCGCATTTGGAACAAAGGATCCAGTTTACTTAAACTATCACGATGATGTATGGGGACAACCTTTATATGATAGTAAAGAGCTGTTTAAACTTTTAGCATTAGAATCACAGCACGCTGGTTTGTCTTGGTTAACCATTTTAAAAAAGAAAGAAGCTTATGAGACTGCTTTTTATGATTTCGAACCAGATAAGGTAGCACAAATGACTGAGAAAGATATCGACAGATTAATGACATTTCCAAATATTGTCCATCACCGTAAAAAACTGGAAGCCATAGTTAGTCAGGCTCAAGGCTACTTACAAATTGAACAAGAATATGGTAGTTTTAGCAAATTTTTATGGTCTTACGTCAATGGTAAGCCTAAAGATTTACAATACATTCATTCATCTGAGCGAATAACAGTTGATGAGACTGCTACACAACTTTCAAAAGATTTGAAAAAATACGGTTTTAAATTTTTGGGTCCTGTAACCGTATTTTCATTTTTAGAAGCAGCGGGACTATACGATGCACATTTAAAAGATTGTCCATCAAAGCCTAAACATAATTAATATGCTATAGCATCATAAAACAAACGAGACAGATTCTATGTTAACTAATAGACTGTCTCGTTTTATTTGCTTTCCATTAAGTATGTTATAAAAATAGCAGAAAATTATCTCCCCTAACGAGATTAACTTACTTTCATTATTATAGTTATATATTGCCAACAAGCTAATCCTTATTTTTCTTCGACCGATATTTTAAAAAATAGTTTATCGAAGGTGCGATGATAAAGATTATGAAAAAGATTCTAAATATATGATAGCTAGTAATCATAGCAACATCTGCATCAGTAGCTAATGCAACTAATACTATTTGATTAAGTCCTCCAGGTGCGGCACCAAGAAATAGTTCATTAATTGGATTATTATCGAAGAAATGAATAATATATACCATAACAAGAGCACCAAAAATCAGCATTATATTTTGTATCGTAATTGCAATAGCTAATCGACCTTTCAAATCTGATAATAAATGTGCAATTTGTACACCAATTCTAATCATATAGATAAGTTGCGCAATATTAAGTAGCCAATGATCTAAAGCAAATGTAATGCCAGTACTAAAGTTCCAAACTATTAAGACTATTAGTGGTGCTAACAATTGATATGTTGGAACATTAAGTTTAGACATAATTAAATAAACGATAAAAACTGCAATAGCTATAATTAGCATCTGCCAAATATTTAAAGCCTGGGATAAAGGCAATATTTTAGCTATTTTACCTGCAGAATGGGCACTATCATCATGGAAAAAATAAGAAATAAATGGAACTAGCACTACAACAAATATAATGCGTGATGTTTGCGTAAGACTAACAACTAACAAATTAGCACGTTTATCTTGTTCTGCCATCACTAACATTTGTGTCAAAGCACCTGGAATAACACTAAGTACAGCTGTTTCTGTATTAATACGTGCAATCTTTTTAAAGATAAGCGCCATGACTAAAGCAATTAATAAGATTGAAATTGATACCACAATAATAGATAACCAATTATCTTTAATATCCATTATGACATTTTTGGTAAATGTTGTACCTATTTGTACACCTAGTAGCACGATTCCTAGTTCACTTAACCAAAAGGGCCATTTAACTTCCAATTTGAAAATTTTCACACAAATGATTGCCCCAATAATTGGTCCAAACATGAATGGCAGTAAAACATGGGAAACGTATAAAATGCCACTTATTAAAAATGATAAAGCGAATACAATGAAATTATTTCTATATATCATTGCCATGTTTTCCACTTCTTTCAATTAAATAATATAAATATTGTTATTAAAATTTAAAATCAATACTTAATCGTTTTTTACTTTTAACAATTATTAATCAATTGAACCTAAATACTGAAAAAGAGCCTGAACAAAGTCCAGGCTCTCGTTTTGTCCGTGTATTTATTTTACAATACGACTTAAAGCAGTATCAAATGCTTGAATTGTCTTTTCGATATCTTCTTTTGTATGTGCGGTAGATAAGAAAGTTCCTTCAAATTGAGATGGAGGTAAAAATACTCCTTCTTTTGCCATTTCACGATACATTTCTGCGAATAATTTCAAATCACTTTTATTCGCTTGTTCAAAATTAGTAACCGGTCCTTCATTTAAGAAATAACCAATCATTGAACCAGCTCTATTTACAGTAATTGGCACATTATGTTTAGCAAATACACGTTTTAATCCTTCTTCAAGAATATCACCTAACATATTAAAATAGTCATATGTTTCAGGTGTTAACTGGCTTAATGTTTCATAACCACTTGTCATTGCTAAAGGATTACCGGACAACGTACCAGCTTGATATATATTTCCTAATGGCGCGATGTGGTCCATGATTTCTTTTTTACCACCAAAAGCACCTACTGGAAGTCCGCCACCGATAACTTTTCCTAAACAAGTTAAATCAGGAGTAACACCAAAGTATCCTTGCGCACAATTATAACCTACTCTAAAACCAGTCATTACTTCATCAAAAATTAATAAAGCACCATAATCATTCGTAATATCTCTTAAACCTTGTAAAAAGCCTTCGACTGGCGGAACGACACCCATATTACCTGCTACTGGCTCAACTATGACACCAGCGATATCATCACCAAATTTTTCAATAGCAATTTTAAGTGCATCTAAATCATTATATGGAACAGTAATTGTATTTTTAGCGATGCCTTCTGGAACACCTGGAGAATCAGGTAATCCTAGAGTTGCAACACCTGAACCAGCTTTAATTAAAAGTGAATCACTATGCCCATGGTAACAACCTTCAAATTTTACAATTTTATTTCTACCTGTATAACCACGTGCCAATCTTAATGTATCTAAAGTCGCCTCCGTACCAGATGACACCATACGTACTTTTTCAATTGAAGGTACACGATCAATCACAAGTTGTGCTAATTTGTTTTCAAGTAATGTCGATGCACCGAAACTTGTTCCTTTATCGATAGCTTCATGTAAATGACTGATAACCTGTGGATCTCTATGGCCTAAAATTAATGGCCCCCAACTTAGTACATAATCAATATACTCATTTCCATCGATATCATATATTTTTGAACCTTTACCGTGATCCATGAAAATTGCGGGTGTATCTACTGATTTAAATGCTCGAACTGGACTATTTACACCGCCAGGCATTAACGTTTCAGCAACTTTCATAGCTTCTTCTGAATTCGTATATCTCATAAAGTAAATTCCTCCTATAGTTTATCAAAAGCAATCAATTATTCTCTATTTATCTAAGTAACGGCAAATATCTTTTGCAAAATATGTGATAATCATATCAGCACCTGCACGTTTCATTGAAACCATTTGTTCCATAACAACACGTTCTTCATCAATCCAACCATTTTGAGCTGCAGCTTTTGTCATACTGTACTCTCCACTTACATTGTATGCAACAACCGGAATATTTGTATGATTTTTAACATCTCGAACAATATCTAAGTAACTCAAAGCCGGTTTAACAATCATCATGTCACAACCCTCTTTTAAATCACTTTCTAATTCACGTAAAGCTTCTAATCTATTGGCAGGATCCATTTGATATGTTTTTCTATCACCAAATGAAGGCGCAGAATCTGCTGCATCTCTGAATGGTCCAAAGAAACTTGAAGCATACTTAACGCCATAACTCATAATTGGAATATTATAATAACCAGCTTCATCTAATCCTTGTCTAATTTCAGCAACAAAACCATCCATCATATTACTTGGTGCGATGATATCTGCACCTGCTTCAACTTGTGAAATTGCCGTTTTAACAAGAAGTGGTAACGATTTATCATTATCGACATCATGAGTATGATCATCAATTACACCACAATGACCGTGATCAGTATATTCACATAAACAAGTGTCAGCAACAATTAATAAGTCGTCATACATTTTTTTAGCGATACGTGTCGCTTGTTGAATTACACCATCTTGGATATATGCACCTGTACCAATGTCATCTTTCGAATTTGGAACACCGAAAAACATAATGGCGCGAATACCTAAGTCATATGCTTCTTTAATTTCATTTTCAAGTAAATTTAAACTGATTTGGTACACACCAGGTAATGATTTAATTTCTTTTTTAATATCGTCTTTTTCTACGACAAAAATCGGATATATTAAATCTTCTTTTCTTACATGATTTTCTCTAACCATATTTCTCATTGATGCTGATGATCTTAATCTTCTATGTCTATCAAATTTCATTTTTTAGCCCCTACTTTCTAAAATCTTTTGTAATAACGATTCTAATGTTTGAGTATCTGCAATGGTTACTGGTTGCTTATTTGCTTTTATGGTCCGTGCAGTTTGCTCGCCAATAGCATAATAATGATGAAATTTTGGAACAAATCCTTCATTAAAATAATAACGTACTGCGGATGAACTTGAAAATGTTAATGCATCAATGTGTTGATGTTGTATCATTTCTTTAACATCTTGAATATTTCGTTTGTTTGGTAATGATGTATATAAATCTAATTTAACAACTTCATTTTTTTTAGATAAACTTGTCGATAACAAAGGCCTTGCTAATTCACTTGATGGAATTAGTATTTTTTTATTTATTTTATTAAAAGCTTCTAAAAATCCTTCTTGTGAAAAGTCATCTGGCATATAGTCGACATGTATTCCTAAAGATTCACAGTATTGCGCCGTTTTAACTCCGATAACTGCAATATAGTCTACATTTAAACTTTTTAAATATTTATAAAAATATTTAACTGCATTTTTAGACGAAAAAATAAGCCAGTCATAGTGTTGATCTAACAAATTCAAATCGAAAGCAAGTGGCTTAATTTCAATAAATGGTTTATGAATTATAGTTACTAAGTCACTTTGCACGTCATTTGTTTGTGTCATTACTACAACTGGTTTCATATTTAAACGTCACTCCAAAAATTATTGTTGTTCATTTAAGCGTTTGATAATATCATATGCACCTTGTTCTTTTAATTTGTTACTTACTAATTTTCCTAATTCAACTGGATCTGTACCAGTAGATGTAAATTCAAATCTTTCTTTACCATCAGGCGTCATAATTAAACCTGTAAACTCTATTTCTTTCTGATCAGAAATCGTTGCATATCCAGCAATTGGCACTTGGCAACTGCCATCCATTTCAGCTAAAAATGTTCTTTCAGCGGTTACACATTTTGCAACTTCCTCATTATGTACTTTATTTAAAAGTTCTAATAGTTCCACATCATCACTACGACATTCTATACCTAGGGCGCCTTGTCCAATTGCGGGTAACAACGTATCTCTATCCAGATATGTAGTTACCGTATCGTCTGACCAACCCATTCTTCTTAAACCAGCCGCTGCTAAAATAATTGCATCATAATTCTCTGTATGGAGCTTTTCTAAACGTGTATCTATATTTCCCCTAATCCATTTAATTTCTAAGTTTGGGTATTTAGATAAAATTTGTGCCCCTCTACGTAATGAACTTGTACCAATTATGCTGCCATCAGGCAATTGAGATAAAGGTGTATGTGTTTTTGAAATATAGGCATCTAAAGGTAATTCTCTATCAGGAATACAGCCTAAAGTTAGCCCTTCCGGAATTACACTTGGTACATCTTTTAAAGAATGTATTGCCATATCTATATTTTTCTCAAAAAGTTCATGTTGAATTTCTTTAACGAATAAGCCTTTTCCTCCGACTTTAGATAATTGTTTATCAACAATTTTATCACCTTTAGTAACAATTTCTTTAATCTCTATTTCTAGGTTTGGCTCAATAGCTTTTAACTTATTTATAAATTGCTGGCTTTGCGTTAAAGCTAATTTACTTCTTCTTGAGCCAACGACTAATTTACGCATGATTAATTCCTCCTAGTAACGAATTACTCTGGGCATTTTCTTTAATTTACAAAATGTGTAGCAAAAAATAAATTGATCATATTTAAGCAAAATAAAATAATGTTATAGTATATTAAATACCTCGAATTTATCCATTTCTTTATTCTTAGCAGTATATATGTTCCATACAATAATGTAATAACTGAAGAAAGTATCACCTTGGGATCGATAAATATACGTTCACCTACTGAAATCACACCCCATTGTGTTCCTAAAATAATACTAAAAATAAGAATTATCCAACCGCTAAGCGTAGAATAGAAGACAATAGACTCAAGTGTAGCAACGCTACCTAATCTGAAGTACTTTTGATCGAAACGTTTTTCCTTTAAATTACGATATTGCATGATGTAAAGTAATGCATTTACAAATGCTAGTGCAAAAAAGACATAACTTAATACAGCTAGACCGATATGGACTAACAACAATTCATCTATAACAGCGATTTTCTGTACCTTGTTATCATAATGCGTAGGTTGGAAAGTATTCATTCCCAATAAAGTTAATCCTATTAGATTTAAGAAAAATACAGAAAAATTCAAGACCTTTATAAGATTAAGAATTAAAGAGATGGAGATGATTAACCAACTTAAGGTATAAAAAACATCTGAAATAGATCCTAATGGAATATGCCTCGTTTGTATAATAAAAATAGATAAAGAGATTGTTTGTAAAACCCAAACAATCCCCAATAAATATATGCCTAAACTTCTAATTTTATGACTCTTTTGGACAAAATCATAAAAATAGCAAATGATACTGATTAAGTATATTAATAATATAATTTCATTGAATCGAATAAACAGGTTTTCTTGCATATTATCACCATATTAATATGCTTATTCAAAACTAAAGATACGTCTTGCTGAAATCTCTTTGACCTTGCTTTCTTTTTGTTGTTTAGCTTGTTCATGAGGACATTCAGCTTCAATATCAAATATATTTTGAAATAGCTCTAATTTTTCATTACTTTTCTTGTCACTACTTAATTCTTTGGCCTGTTTAATAGGATCTTTCAACATCTGATTGATAATACTTTTTGTATGTTTAGAGATGATTTTACGCTCTCTCTCAGACAACTCTGGCAGTTTACGATCAATACTATCCATCGTCTCGGCCTGTATTGCCATTGCTTTTTCACGTAAAGCTCTAATCACCGGAACAACTCCCAACATACTTATCCACTCATTATGTGCGTGAATTTCTGAAGGAATTTGTTCTGATATTGTTGCAGCTGCTAATTGTCGCTCACGTAAATTTGCGTCAACCAAACCTTTTAAGTCGTCAACATCGTAATTAAAGATGTTAGTGATGGCACTTATACCTGGTTCGATATCTCTAGGAACTGCAATATCAATCAATACGAGTGAATCTTGTTTTCTGTTTTCTGCAATTCTTTCTATCATGTCATTGGTAATGATATAAGACTGTGCACTTGTTGAGCTAATAACTATGTCAGCACTTTCTAGTAAAAGTGGTAAAGCTGATAGCTCATCATATTTCACTTGATGCTTTGTTGCTAATTTCATAGCATTATCAACAGTTCTATTAACTACTGTAATATCAGTAATTCCAGAACCAAGAAGATTTAATAGTGATAATTCACTCATTTCCCCTGCACCAATAATGACAGCTTGTTTACTTTTAAGTTTGCCAAAAACCTTTTTAGCCAATTCGACAGCAGCATAAGATACACTCACAGCATTATCTGCTATGTCTGTTTCATTATGTGCTTTTTTAGCAAAAGTAATTGCCTGTTTAAATAGATGATTAAATATAGTTCCTGTTGTACCTGTATTTTGCGCTAAGAAAAACGCATCTCTTATTTGACCTAAAATTTGAGTTTCTCCAAGTACAATCGAATCTAAGCCAGAAGTGACTCTCAATAAATGTTCTACTGCTTCGTCCCCCACTTTTACTTCTGACATTGCTTTAATATCATCTACTTCAAATCCAAATGCACGGGCTAAAAATCGTTGGACATAATAGCGACCTGTATGAATTTGATCAACAACAGCGTATACTTCTGTTCGATTACATGTTGATAATATGACATTTTCTAAAATAGATTTAGTTTCATATAAATCTTCATGGGCAATTCGTAAGGCATCATCTCTAAAAGCAACTTGCTCTCTTAGCGCTACATCAGCTGTGCGATGATTTATACTAATTGCAATAAAATGCATTTGAAACGCCCCCATATATACTAACAATACAAATATTATAACATAATTTAAAATCCAATTAAGTACGATGCTTAAATAAATTAGAATCTTTCTAATTTGAACTCACATTTTTGACAAATTGATGAACGTTGTAAATAGTTATCAATTGCACACAAGTTTTAAGTATATTTATATCAATCGATGTTAAAGTTTATGAATTCATAATTTTTAATGGGCATTACGAAATATATGGTTCAATTAAATCCCAAATTTGTTGTTGTTTTGTATTTTGAACTGATGAATAACTTACAATCGTATCATCAGGATCCATGTCTAAATGTTCTTTAATATTTTTAATATGCTTTTGGACTTTACCTTTAGGAATTTTATCTTCTTTCGTACAAATAACTAATGTTGGTATATCAAAATGTTTTAAGTAATTATACATTAAAATATCATCTTCTGTTGGTTTATGCCTTAAATCAACTAATTGAATCACTAATTGTAAATTTTGTCTCTTAGTTATATATTCTTCAATCATTTTCCCGAATTTTTCTCGTTGAGTTTTACTTACTTTTGCATATCCATACCCTGGTACGTCAACAAAGATAAGTTGCTCATCAATATTATAGAAATTTAATGTTTGCGTCTTTCCTGGTTGCTGAGACGTACGTGCCATATTTTTTCTACCAATCATGCTATTGATAAATGTTGATTTACCAACATTTGAACGACCACTAAGTGCTACTTCTGATAATTCAGTTTCTGGATATTGTTCTTCCTTAACTGCACTAATGATTAATTCTATGTTATTAGGATTAACTTTCATTTTATATCCTCGCTTTTTTATATTCTATTTCAACTCTACCATTATATAATATTTAACCCTTTCGGTATACATTATAAAAAAGCTCCAATCAAAGTTAAACTATTTGAGCATCAACTTTGATTGGAGCTTTTCACTTATATATCACATCAACGTTTAAGCTGATGTTTTACTACTATTAATTAAATTACCTTCTGCATCGTATAGTTCAGGTTCAATTTCCTCATTAATTGTTTGTGCTGTAATGACAACCTTACTAACATTTTCGTTAGAAGGCACATCAAACATAATATCAATTAAAGATTCTTCGATAATTGATCTCAAACCACGTGCACCTGTTTTTCTTTCGATAGCTTTTTCACTAATTGCTGACAAAGCTTCTTCAGTAAATTCTAATTCTACATCATCTAATTCAAGCATTTTAGTATATTGTTTAACTAATGCATTTTTAGGTTGCGTTAAAATATTTTTCAACGCTGTTACGTCTAGCGTTTCTAAATTAGCAACAATTGGAACACGTCCGATAAATTCTGGAATCAAGCCATAAGCCTGTAAATCTTCTGGACGAATTTGAGCTAATAACGCTTGTTCATCATATTTATCAGCTTCATTGCTTGAAAAACCAATTACTTTTTCACCTAGACGGCGTTTAATAACCTCTTCAATACCATCAAATGCACCACCAAGAATGAATAAAATATTAGTTGTATCAATTTGAATCATTTCTTGGTTTGGATGTTTACGTCCACCTTGAGGTGGGACACTTGCAGTTGTACCCTCTAAAATTTTAAGCAAAGCCTGCTGAACACCTTCACCTGAAACATCACGAGTTATTGAAGTGTTTTCAGATTTACGCGCAATTTTATCAATTTCATCAACATAAATAATGCCTTTTTCAGCTTTATCAATGTCAAAGTCAGCTGCTTGGATTAATCTTAATAAGATATTTTCTACATCATCACCAACATAACCAGCCTCAGTTAAACTAGTAGCATCAGCAATAGCAAATGGTACATTTAAAGTCTTAGCTAATGTTTGCGCTAATAATGTTTTACCACTTCCTGTTGGTCCAATTAAGGCAATGTTACTTTTTTGTAATTCAACGTCATCTTCTTTTGGTCCTAATTGTTGAATACGTTTATAGTGATTATATACTGCCACAGCTAATGATTTCTTAGCTTTTTCTTGGCCAATAACATATTCATTTAAATGATCCATAATTTCTTTAGGAGTAGGTAATTCTGTAATCGCTTCAGAAGTATTTTGTGCCAATTCTTCTTCAACGATTTCTGAGCATAATTCAATACACTCATTACAAATATATACACCACTTCCTGCAACAAGTTTTTTAACTTGATCTTGGTCTTTTCCGCAGAAAGAGCATTTTAAATTTTCTTCATCTTCATTGAATTTAAACATTCTTTTTACACCCCTATTCGTTAAAGACTATACTAGATTGGATATTACAATGCAACATATTAACATACAAACATTTTGCTTAAAGAATAGTAGCAGATACATAAGCTATGCATCTGCTACTCACTTTTAGAATTTAATGTTAAATGAAGATTAGTCTTCTTTAGTACCTTCGACTAATTTAGCGTTATCTCTTAATAAATCGATAACTTTTTGAATACGCACATCATTTTTAATGATGTCAGTATTACCTAAAGTATTCTTGATATCTTCAACTGAGATATTAAATTGTCCACTCATTTTTTCTAATTCTTTATCGATATCTTCATCAGTAGCTTCAATGTTTTCAGCTTCTGCAATTGCAGTTAGTGTTAAGTTTGTTTTAACACGTTGTTCTGCATCGTCTTTCATTTGCTCTCTTAATTGTGATTCATCTTGACCAGAGATTTGGAAGTACGTTTGTAAATCTAAACCTTGTTGTTGAATTCTTTGAGCAAATTCTGAAACCATACGATCTAATTCAGTGTTAATCATTGCTTCTGGAATATCAATTGTTGTATTGTCAGTAGCTTTTGTAATTGCTTCTTCTTTTTCGATATTTTCTGCATCAGTAGCTTTTTGCTCTGCTAAACGTTTACGTAAGTTTTCTTTGTATTCGTCAACAGTATTTGCTTCTGCATCTAATTCGTTTGCAATTTCATCAGTTAACTCTGGAACTTCTTTAAATTTAATCTCATTAACTTTTGTTTTGAATGTTGCTTCTTTACCAGCTAATTCTTCAGCATGGTATTCTTCTGGGAATGTTACAACAACATCTTTTTCTTCGTCAACTTTCATACCTTCTAATTGCTCTTCAAAGCCAGGGATGAATGAACCTGAACCTACTTCTAGGTCATAGCCTTCAGCTTGACCACCTTCAAATTCTTCTCCATCAACTGAACCGTTAAAGTCGATATTTACTGTATCGCCGTTTTCAACAACGCCATCTTCTTTAACTACCATTTCAGCTAAGTGTCCTAAGCTGTGGTCGATTGCTTCTTGTAATTCTTCATCAGATAATTCAGTTTCTTGTTTTTCAATTTCAAGACCTTTATAATCACCTAATTTCACTTCTGGTTCAACAGTAACTGTAGCTTCAAAAATGAAATCTTTACCTTTTTCAATTTGAGTTACACTTACTTCTGGTTGTGCAACTGGTTTGATTTCAGTTTCATCAATTGCTTCACCATAAGCATCTGGTAATAAAATATCGATAGCATCTTGATACAATGCTTCTACACCAAAGCGTTGTTCGAAAATTGGACGTGGTACTTTACCTTTACGGAATCCAGGCACATTAATTTGTTTAACCACTTTTTTAAATGCTTGATCTAACGCTTTGTTTACTTTTTCTGCAGGAACAGTAACAGTTAATAAACCTTCATTACCTTCCTTTTTTTCCCAAGTTGCTGTCATGTATATATACCTCCATGATTAACTAATTTATTTTTTCAACTTCCCTATTATATCATAGGACGATTTCCTATACAAACATTGAAATCACAACGTTTATATATTTTTAAATCAACTTTTTTCGTCAAAACTATATTAAAATGTCGATTACAATTTTGCAACAATTTAACTATTTCCATTCAAATCTAATTGCTGAATAAATTTAAAAGTATCATAATTTTGCAATTCACTTTCTATTCCTAACATATTTTTAAAATAGCATTCGTATGCATTAACCCATGATTCTATATCAAAAAGTGATTCAATATCAAAGGGATATAGTAAGATAGAGTGATTGTTCATAATATGATGGGCTTCTTCAGCAATATGAATAGCACCATTTTCTAAAGACTCCATTACACTTGGTAATACTTGCTCTTTAAGAGTTGTGTGTTCCAACCCTTTTAAATTTGCAGGCACTATTGTAGTCTTAATGCCATATTTTTCAATCATTAATTCTTGTGTACAATTCGCAAACCTTAAATACTCAATCATTAAACTCATCATATTATAACTATGGGACTGTGATTCTAGTAAATAAAAAATCGTTTCTTTGAATTGAAAATGCCCATTATCTATCAGCTTTAATAAAAGATTAGTTTGTTCACGCATCGAAAGCAAATTAAAATCTGTGAGCGACTTTGTTACTTCCTTTTCATCTTCGATTAATTTTGATTTTGCAAATTCTTTCAATGGATATAAAGCCATTCGTGTTTTATGGTCTCTCACTTCGTCAATGATTTGATTTATAACTTCTATCGCTTCAAAATATTGATTTAAACCAATTAAGCTTTTCACGTAATAAATCATCAATGTATCATATTGTTGAATACCACTTTTCAAAAGTACAATGGCTTCTTCTCTTAATTCAAGATAAGATTCTGTCTCATACAACATTCGGCACTTCATCATTGCTATTTCTTCAGTCAGCTCAAATTGACGCTCATACTGTTCAATATATTCGTACATTTGTTCATAATTACGATTTTCTTCAGCTTGCTTAATATCTTTTAATAATTTTTGCGAAACATTCGGAAACTGAATAATATCAGACATGATTGTCACCTCGATTGATTATAAATCTTGAAGTATTAATGCGCTCCATGTTTCAAAATCATCATATGACTCAATGCTTCCTTTTTCAACCCATTTAATTCTTAATGTATCTGTTTCTTTTGCTTCAACATCGTTGGAACTAACTGTTATTTTAAATACAACACCAATATGTACTTTACCTACTTCATTATTATCATCGTTAATGAAACCAATATATTCCATATTTTGCGAATCTTGTTCACTAAGACCCACTTCTTCTTCTAATTCACGTTGAGCATTAACTCTTAACACTTCATTAATTGATTCGGCACCTGGCACATCGTTCATGTGACCGCCTACACCTATTGATGATTGGCCATGTAAACGCGCTTCTCCACCGCCAGATAACCGTTCATATACTAATATTTCGCCATGTTCATTTTCAAGTAAACAATAAGAAATGAGTTGTTTATATGATGGATCTTCTTCCATATCTCCTCGACGTTTGACCTCATAGTGACGCAATGCATCAAATATGCTTTGTCCTATTGGCTTATTTTTATTTAAAAACCCATTGAAAGTATTTTTTTCATTATCAAATATAGTTTCTCTAGGTACTACAATAATTTGCTCATCAAATTTAGACATCGTATTAAAAACTCCTCACTTTTATGTTTAATCTCTTACATGCATTTTAGCAAATCTGTCATGTTTTAGCGATTAAATGTGACAGATTAATTTTTCTAAAATAAAAAAGAGATGACATTGCCATCTCTTTTTTATAATTAATATTATTTTAAAGCATCTTTAGCTTTAGTTACTAATTGTGCAAATGCTTTTTCGTCTGAAATTGCGATTTCAGATAACATTTTACGGTTGATATCGATACCAGCTTTTTTCAAACCGTTCATTAAACGAGAGTAGCTCATTTCATGTTGACGAGCTGCTGCATTGATACGTGTAATCCATAATTTACGGAAGTCACGTTTACGTTGACGACGGTCACGGAAAGCATATTGACCTGATTTCATTACTTGTTGCTTAGCTACTTTGTATAATGTATGTTTTGAACCGAAGTAACCTTTAGCTAATTTAATCGTTTTTTTACGACGCGCTCTTGTTACTGTTCCACCTTTAACTCGTGGCATAAAAAATTCCTCCTTAGGTAGTTCCTACCGATTTCTGTATTTGTTCTTATTTTTTGTATGCTAATAATTGTTTTACACGTTTCATATCACTCTTAGACACTAATCTAGCTTTACGTAATTGACGTTTTTGTTTAGTGCTTTTGTTTGCGAATAAGTGAGATGTGAAAGCTCTTGAACGTTTTAATTGACCTGAAGCAGTTCTTTTTACACGTTTAGCTGCTCCACGGTGAGTTTTCATTTTTGGCATAATATAAGTCCTCCTGTAATAGCTTTAATTATTTTTCAGCTGTTGGCGCTAACATGATAAACATTTGACGCCCGTCCATTTTAGGTTTTTGTTCAACTGTTGCTATATCTTTACATTCATCTGCATATTTTTCTAGCACACGTTGACCAATTTCCTTATGCGTAATGGCACGCCCTCTGAAACGAATAGATACTTTACATTTATCGCCTTTAGTTAAGAATTTACGTCCGTTTTTCAACTTAGTTTGGAAATCATGTTCCTCAATTGTTGGGCTTAAACGAATTTCTTTAACATTGATAATTTTTTGTTTCTTTTTCATTTCTTTTTCTTTTTTCTGTTGTTCGAATTTGAATTTACCGTAATCCATAATTCTTGCAACTGGTGGTTTCGCATTCGGTGCAACGACCACTAAGTCTAAATCTACACGTTCAGCCATTTCTAAAGCTTCTCGCTTTGATTTAACACCGATTTGTTCACCATCTTGACCGATTAAACGTAATTCTTTTGCACGAATTTTGTCATTGATTTGAGTTTGATCTTTTGCTATGGTTGACACCTCCAAAATTTTTACGAAATTTGTACCAAGCAAAAAGGAAGAGCAGGTATAAAATACCCGCTCTTCCTTATACACAGTTATGTGTAACGTGATTAACCTGCCAACTGCTTTATGCGTCGCTACAGGTGAGAAGCGGGTGCTTCTACTTGGTTCGTTTCGTATTCAACGTTGTTAATCATAACAGCAATTCACATTTAAGTCAACACTATAACCGTTATTTATTTTTTATTTATCCTTTAATTTCATCCATCGAAACATCTTGACGTAAATCAACTTGTTCAAGAGGGATTTTTTTCGTTTTATATCTCAATTTATGATAGATAAAGAATGCTAAAAATACAGGAATACCCATATAAGTAATCAAAAAGCGACTAAAATTGAAATCACCTGTTTTAATAAAATCAACATCTTGACCAATTATTACAACAACACATAAGATACCAGCAAAAATCGGACCGAATGGGAATAGTTTAGCTGTATATTTTAATTTTGATTTGTCGTAATTTTGTTTATCATATGCTCTTCTAAAGCGATAATGACTTACCGCAATACCTACCCATGCTATAAAGCCAGTCAATCCACTTGCTGCAACAATATATTGATATGCACCTTCTGTAACACTTTGTAATACAAAAATAATGACTACAATTATAGCTGTAACTAATAGAGACATGTAAGGTACACCGCTCTTATTTGTTTTTCCAAAAGTATCAAACGCCAATTTGTCTTTACTCATTGAATAAAGCATACGCGTTGAAGCATACATTCCTGAGTTACCCGCTGATAAAACAGACGTTAAAATAACTGCATTCATAAACGATGCTGCAAATGCAAACCCAGCATTTTTAAATACTAATGTAAATGGAGAAGTTGCTACGTTATCGCCACCACCCATTAACGCACTGCTATCATAAGGTATTAACATACCAATAACAAAAATAGCTAAGATATAAAATAATAAGATTCTCCAAAATACTTGTTTAATTGCTTTTGGAACTGCTCGCTCTGGGTTTTCAGATTCTCCAGCAGTAATTCCAATTAATTCCGTACCTTGGAATGAGAAACCTGCAATTAAGAATACACCTAGAATAGATAATAGACTACCACCTAAGTTTCCACCTAAAATTGGACCTTCACCTTTATTAAATACTTCAAATCCTACATAGTGTCCACCCATAATACCAACAATTGTCAGCAAGCCGATAGCAATGAAGATAATTACAGTAACTACTTTTATTAATGCTAGCCAATATTCACTTTCACCATATACACGTACAGATAATGAATTCAGGCTAAAAATAATCACTAAGAATAACGCACTCCACGCCCATGCAGGTATAGCTTGCAAAGGTGTCCAATATTGAATAACTTGCGCTGCAATCGTTATATCAGCTGCAACTGTAACAACCCAGTTAAACCAATAATTCCAACCAAGTGCGAAACCTAATGACGGGTCTACAAATCTTGTAGCATAGGTACTAAACGAACCCGATACAGGTAAATAAGTAGCCATTTCTCCAAGTGAAGTCATTAAGAAAAAGACCATTGCTCCGATAATTGCGTACCCAATTAATGCACCAAGAGCACCTGCATCGTGAATAGCACCACCAGATGTTACAAACAATCCAGTACCAATACAACCTCCAATCGCAATCATCGATATATGGCGATCTTTTAATCCCCTTTTGACAGAATTGTGACTTTCCTTTTGAACTTTTGACATATAAGCTCCCTTTCCATGTTTTAGAGGCCAAGAAATAAATAACCTTTAATTACCTTAATACCCAATTTAATTTTCTTTCAAAGATATTCAAAGTAAAAAAGTGGTTACATACCTATAAGATATGCAACCACTTTGGCTATTATCTATATAAGGTAGCACATCACATTCAGTGACAGTACAGTTCCTGTTCGAAAACTGTCCCAACAGATATAATTTATGGTTTATATCTATTTCGGCATATTTACCTTTCACTTGTTCAACATATGTACCATAAATACTTCTGACAAGTTACTCTTTAAACATGCAACCTCTAACTCAATTTAATATTTTAACTATATTGTAATATACAGTATTCACTTAATTTTATCAAGCTTGTAAAACATGAATCATAATATCACCATGATGTTGTATCAAATTATAAGCTTAATTATTTATGTTTTTTCAAACGAATTTCATCAACTAAGCTCCAAATAAATTCGTCTTTTTCCATTGTTTCTTGGTCTTTTGAACCATATCGACGAACATTCACTTGATTATTTTCTACTTCTTTATCACCAACTACAATTTGGTATGGAATTTTTTGCATTTGTGCTTCTCTAATTTTATATCCCATTTTTTCATTACGATCATCAATATTCACTCGTACACCCTGAGATTTCAAATCATCTTGTAATTGACGTGCGTAATCATAATGCAAATCAACATTAACTGGAATAATTTGTACTTGTTTTGGCGCTAACCAAGTTGGGAATGCACCTTTTGTTTCTTCAGTTAAGAAGGCAACAAAACGTTCCATAGTTGAAACAACACCACGATGGATAACAACTGGACGATGTTGTTCGCCGTCTTGACCAATATAAGTTAAGTCAAAACGTTCTGGTAGTAAGAAATCAAGTTGCGCTGTTGATAATGTCTCTTCTTTTCCCATTGCAGTTTTTACTTGAACATCTAATTTCGGACCATAGAATGCCGCTTCACCAATTGCCTCTTCATATGATAAGCCCAGCTCGTCTGCTGCTTCTTTAAGCATATTTTCGGCTTTATTCCACATGTCATCATCGTCAAAGTACTTTTCTTTATCTTCAGGATCTCTGTAACTTAATCTAAAGCTGTAATCTTCGAAACCGAAATCTTTATAAACATCGATAATCATGTTAACAACACGTTTAAATTCTTCTTTAATTTGATCTGGACGAACAAATATATGTGAATCATTCAAAGTCATACCACGAACACGTTGTAATCCTGAAACTGCACCACTCGCTTCGTATCTATGCATAGTTCCTAACTCAGCGATACGAATTGGTAACTCACGATATGAATGCGGTTTATTAGCATAAATCATCATATGATGCGGACAGTTCATTGGGCGTAACACCATTGATTCAGTTTCATCTAATTGCATTGGCGGGAACATATCTTCTTGATAGTGATCCCAGTGCCCTGATGTTTTATATAAATCAACATTTGCAAGAACTGGTGTATAAACATGGTCGTAGCCCATGCTTACTTCTTTATCAACAATGTATCGTTCGATTTCACGTCTAATTGTTGCTCCATTCGGTAACCATAATGGTAAACCAGCACCAACTAATTGACTATTAGTGAATAATTCTAATTCTTTACCAATTTTACGGTGGTCACGTTCTTTACGTTCTTCTAACATTTTCAAATGTTCTTTTAATTCTTTTTTATCAAAGAAGGCAGTACCGTAAATACGTTGTAACATTTTATTGTCACTATCGCCACGCCAATATGCACCTGCAGTAGATAATAATTTGAATTCTTTAATTTTAGCTGTTGACGGAACATGCACGCCTCGACATAAATCAGTATAGTCGCCTTGGCTATACAATGTCACATTTTCATCTTCAGGAATTGCATCAATTAATTCTAACTTGTATACATCATTGCTAAATAAAGCCTTCGCTTCTTCTCTTGAAACAACTTTGCGTTCAATTTTCATATTTTCATTAACAATTTGTTTCATTGTTTTTTCAATTTGTTCAAAATCATCTGATGAAATGTTTTGGTCAATATCGAAGTCATAGTAGAAACCACCTTCAATAACCGGCCCAACACCAAATTTAACATCACCATATAATCGTTTAATTGCATGTGCCATTAAATGAGCAGTTGAATGACGCAATACTTCTAGCGCTTCTTCACTACCTGGAGTTACAATTTCAATTGATCCATCTGATTCAAGCGGTTTAGTTAAATCTACAAGCTGTCCATTAAATTTACCGGCTACAGCTTTTTTACGTAATCCTGGGCTTATTGATTGAGCGATATCTTCAGTTGTAGTCCCTTTATCAAATGCCTTTTGATTACCATCTGGAAATTGAATATTAATTTGTTCCATATTAAACCCTCCTATATGCTTTAAAAGTATTTTGATCTGACCTCGTTAAAAAATTGAACAACAATCATCGTTCCTGCAATAACCAATTTTAAAATAAACAGGGATAAAACGATACCAACTAACATTTATTTATGCTTGAAAAACAAAAAATCCCGCCCCCTATACAAGGGACGAGATCGTCGTGGTACCACCCTAGTTATTTAATACTATCAATCGCATTAAATATCTCTGCTTAAGATAACGGTCTTGAGCCGGGTATTCATTACAAATACCAAAAATGAAGGAGTAATCATCTAATTTATTAACCATATTCTCAACAAGTAATGGCTTTCTGTGTAATATTGATTAGATCATCTTGTCTTCAATTATTTAAACGATTTAGATTTGTTTTTATTATACACCACTCATTTTAAATTTCAATTGTTTCTGAAATTTTCTCCTGATAAAAAGTATGGCGTAGACAAAGATTTGACACGTTCAATAATACGAGCAGCTTTAGTTTTTTCTTCACCATCTCTTGTCATTGATAAGTGATGTTCTAACTCGCTATAATCAAAATTCGAACTAAAAAATGTAGGTAATTCATGTACCATACGATAATGTAACAATGGACCAATTACTTCATCCCTTACCCACGGTGTTACTTCCTCTGCGCCTATGTCGTCAAGCATTAGAATATTCGCTTCTCTTACACGATGTAATTTCTTTTCGAAAGAACCATCCTTAAAGCCACCCTTTAATGTTCTAATAAACTCAGGTAAATAAATAATTGTAGAGCGCACTTTTTTTGATTTAAGTTGATTTGCAATCGCACCTAGAATAAAAGATTTCCCTGTACCAAACGGTCCATATAAATATAATCCCTTAACCGTGTCTCCATTAGTAATTGCTGTGCAAATTTCATCTGCTGCCATCGCTACATCTAATCTATCTCGATTATTCATATAAATATCTTTTAGCTTTGCATTTAAAGTATCTCGTTGCATATGATGAGATGTAATCAATTCTGCTTCAAAACGTTCTTCGTCATATTTAATTTTACACGGACATTGCAAATAGCGAATTTTGATGCGATTGTTATCAACATATAACTCTGGAACATGACCTTTCACGAAATTAGGACAATCTGCAAATTTATGACCATCATAATGTTTTTGTTGATCTTTATATTCTTGTAGAACATTCAAATCTTCATCAATCATTGCATTTGTTAATTCAGACTGATGTTCCTGTAGAAACTGTTTAACATCTGGGTCATTGATGACTTCATTTTTTATTTTTTTAATTCTTTTTTCAAAATCATTAGATGTACCCATTATATTTTTAAATTGCTTCATTATTGACTGTCCTCCTCCCATTTTTTAGATAATTTATCTAAAAATGCTTGTCGATCTTGTTCTAATTGTTGATCATCTGAACTATTATGCTTTGCTGTTGAATGGTTATTATCTGGATTATCTCTGTTTTCCAACCATTTTGGCGTTTTTTCTTTCGAAATACGTTTACGTTGTCCAGAATATGTACCACGTTTTTGATAATTAGCACTTAACGATTCACTCTTAGGTTGATTTACTTTTTTAGCGTATTCATACGCTTCTTTAGCTGTCTTAATTCCTTTTTTCTTCCAATTTGATGCGATTTCAAAAATATACGCCTTTGGCAGTTTCATATCTTCTTTTAGCATAACAAATTGCAATAAAATGTTTATGACACCAAATGACATTTTTTCACGCTCGATTAACTCTTCAATCATTGTCTTTTGTGAAACGGTTGGCTCTGATTCAGACCACGATGACAACATGTCAATCGGACTCGTTTGTTCTAATAAATCAAACCACTCATCACTTTGTGGAGCCAGATTCAATTCGTTCGACTCATGTTTCTCAGGTAATGAAGAAGTTGCTGATTTAACTTGTAATTTAGGCATTTGATTGTCATGTTCGATTAAATAATATGAACGCGCTTGTTTTCGCATTTCTTCGAATGATAGTTGCTGTCCACTAGTGATTGAATTTAAAATTACATGCTTCATCCCATCGGGCGTCAAACCATATAATGTAGCAAGTTGTGTAATTAAACGTTTTGCATCTTTTGTCACTATTTCTTGACTTATAAAATGTTTATTTAACATTTGTCTCAACATTTCAAAATCAAAAGTTTCACTTGCCAAATCTATACCTTGATATGACTGATTAATAGGAATATCACTCGTATCAATATCAACTTTTGTTGTAGGAACTTTAAACACCTCAGTAAACTGTCTTGTTGTTTGTTTATATTCAGTTAAGTCGACTTCTTTATATTCAAAATATTTTTTTAATTCCTGAAATCGACGATGCTCTACTTCACTATATAAGAAGATTGACAACATCGGGTCATTAAAAAACAAATGTGCTGTAGGCGGTTGAATCAGCTGATAAACAAACTGAGTTTCTTGTTCATCATGTTTGACAAATGTCTTGATTAATCCAATCGCTTCTAGCAAATCCATTTGTTGTCTAAACTCTAGTAAATTAATTTTAAGTTCATTCATAAATATATAGTGCGATAATATCGAAGTTGTATTACGATTTTTTTCAACAAACTGAGTCATAAAGTGATATAAACCTACTGCTTGCGTACCGATTAAAGGTGTATATAATCGATTTAAAACTTCTAAATGATTTGTATTTAAATCAAAGTGTTGCATAACTTGAAATTGATCCTTTGGTCTTAAGCCAAATTCAAAGGCTTGTCGTCCCATTTATGCATCACTCCGTTTATTTTCACTTAAAATTCCTTGCATTGATGCCAATAATTGGTCAACATCTTTAAACTCTTTATAAACAGATGCAAATCTCACATAAGAGACTTGATCAACATGCATTAATAAATTCATCACATGCTCACCTATATCTCGTGAAGATACTTCTGTATGACCTTCATCTCTCAATTGCCATTCAACTTTATTAGTAATATCTTCAAGTTGCTGATATCTAACTGGACGCTTTTCACATGAACGCACAAGTCCATTAAGTATTTTCTCTCTTGAAAATTGCTCTCTTGTGCCATCTTTTTTCACAACAATAAGCTGACTGACTTCGATATGTTCAAATGTAGTGAAACGTGTTCCACAATTTTCACATTCTCTTCGTCTACGAATGGCATTTAATTCATCGGCATGCCTTGAATCTACGACTTTGGATTGTGTAGAATTACATTTCGGGCATTTCATTACATCACCCTCTTTATTTTGATTATGCCTCATTATACTATAAATCCATAGATGAAAAAAGAATCCCTCAATTTATTATTTTGATTTAAAAAATGAACTAAAAAGAAAATGTGTTCTATTTTTTAGAAAACCAAAGTGATTAACATTTACTTTCAACAATACAAAAAACCTAACTCCGATATCAGAGCTAGGTTAAGTTTTAAAATTTATTTTAACTTGCACTTACTGTTGTCTTTGATTTTAAAAGTTCACCAAGTTGTTCAGCAACATCTACAACTCTATTGGAATATCCCCACTCGTTGTCATACCAAGCGATGACTTTAACTTTATTACCATCCATAACCATTGTTGATTGCGCATCAATAATAGCTGAATGTGGGTTTGTATTAAAATCTACTGACACAAGCGGTTGGTGTTCGACTTCGATGATGCCTTCTAACCCTGCATTTTCAAAAGCTTGATTTACTTCATCAGCAGTGACTTCTTTTTCTAAATCAACGACTAAATCAACTAATGATACATTTTTTGTTGGAACACGAAGTGCCATACCATGTAATTTACCTTCTAATTCTGGCAACACTTCTTTTAACGCTTTCGCTGCACCTGTTGATGTAGGTATAATACTTTCATTACATGAACGCGCGCGTCTTAAATCTTTATGTGGATTATCAATATTTTTTTGATCATTTGTTATCGCATGAACCGTAGTCATTAATCCATTAATAATTCCAAATTGATCATTTAAAACTTTAGCTACAGGTCCAATACAGTTCGTAGTGCATGATGCGTTACTAAAAATATCATATTCCTCAACATCTAATTGATGATCATTTACGCCTTTAACAACCATTTGAACATGACCACCTTTTGATGGACCGGTTAATAATACTTTTTTAGCACCAGCTTTAATATGCGCAATAGCTTTATCTCCATGGTTAAATTTACCAGTAGCATCTATTGCAATATCAATATCCAATTCTTTCCAAGGCAAGTTTTCAGGATTTCTATCAGCTACCAATTTAATTTGATGTTCACCAACTTGTAAACCATTTTCGATTGGTTCGACTTTTAAATCATACTTACCATGTGTTGTATCAAAATTGATTAAATGTGCAATTGTTTCGGGTGGATAACTAGCATTAATTGCTACTACATTAAGATTTTTATTTTGTAATGCAATACGTAATACCATTCTTCCAATTCTACCCATACCATTAATTGCAATATTCGTTGACATTAAAAGCACCCCTTGATTTTTATGTGTTATACTTTATGGAATTAGTATAGCATATTATATGAAATTTGAAAGCGTTTTCTAAAAAATCGTTTATCTTTTTATAAAAAAGAGCCATTAGGCTGGGACATTAAATTCTTAGTCAATGTAAAAAGCTGAATTCTATCAAATAATTAATAGAATTCAGCTTTTTCAAATGTATTTGATAATATATAGCTCGTCGAGCTGCTATTTTCCTTATATTAAGTGCCATTAATACAAAACCTAGCTCTCGTTTAACTTTACTTTTCCTCGAACTGACATTCGAGTGAAACCCCAAATAGCCTTCATAAATCCAAAAACAGGCTCTACACCAATTTTTCTTTGACTATAGATTTTTTTCGTTTCTGGTTCAGAAAGCTTTTGATTAATTTGGGCTTTAAAGTATTCCCAATTATAATTCTTCATAATTTTCTTATTGGATTTCGAATTTGGCTTCATGCATTGATTTCTCATAGAACATGCTGAACAGTCATCACATTCATATAGTTTGAAGTCACGTTTAAAACCATATCTATCATTACGGTATGCATATCTTTTAAAACCTATTCTTTTGTTATTAGGACATATAAATTCATCATTAAGTTCGTCATATTTCCAATTTTGAGTATTGAAAATGTCACCTTTAAACTTTCTAGTTTTATCTTTAATAAACATGCCATACGTAATAAGTGGCGTATTATTAAAGTCATCTATAATAGCCATATAGTTTTACTCACTACCATAACCTGCATCAGCTACAATATACTCTGGTAAAAAACCGAAGGTATTTTGAATCATTGTTAAAAATGGAATTAAAGTTCTAGTATCTGTTGGGTTTTGAAATAGGTCATAGGATAAAACAAATTTAGAATTTGTCGCTATTTGTAAATTGTATCCTGGCTTAAGTTGGCCATTTTTCATATGGTCTTCCTTCATTCTCATAAAAGTTGCATCATGATCAGTTTTAGAAAAGCTATTTCTATCTTTAAGAATCGATTTTTGTTCTTCATATTAACGTTTTCTTTCAGAATAATCATCAAATTTATTTTTGAACTTCTTAATCTCAGTTCTTTTTTTACGGGTCTGTTTTCTAATTTGAGCACAATCTTCGTTCTTAATAGAATGATTTAAATCTTCGATTTCTTTATCTAAATGACTATCAATTAAATCAATTTCTTCTATTGTTAAATCGCTATCTCCATCTTCTTTATTGTCTATAATTTTTTTCTCCAACTAAGTCACGATATAATGCTTTTGAATTTTCGTTCAATTTCGATTCGTGATTTTGAATACTTTTCTTCCACACAAATGTATACCTATTGGCACTAGCTTCTACTTTTGTACCATCAATAAAAATTGAATTATCATCGATAAGATTTTGCTTTAAACATTGACTATGGAACTGAATAAATAAAGATTCAATTAACGCATCAGTATTTGGATTCACTCTAAAACGATTAATAGTTTTATACGAAAGTGTCTTATTTTTTAAAAGTATTTCAAAGTAAAATTACATGTTAATACGTAGTATTAATGGCAAGACTCCTGAGGGAGCAGTGCCAGTCGAAGACAGGGGCCCCAACACAGAAGCTGACATAAAGTCAGCTTACAACAATGTGCCAGTTGGGGTGGCTGAGACGGCACCCTAGGAAGGGACCCGTCATAAAAAATTCTATTTATAGAATTTTACAATAATGTGCCAGACGGGCATAGCGAAGCCATTCAATACGAAGTATTGTATAAATAGAGAACAGCAGTAAGATATTTTCTAGTTGAAAATTATCTTACTGCTGTTTTTTAGGGATTTATGTCCCAGCCTCATGACTTCTATAAATATTATTCTTCTCCATAGTTTGGCTTTTCAATATATCCTTCTTCTTCTAACAATCTTTCGAGGTTTTGTTTTAACTCTAACTTATCTCCTAGATTATCAATAACATGATCAGCCATTCTACTTTTCTTATCAATAGAAATTTGACTATACACACGCGCTTTTGCATCTTCTAACGATAAATCGTTACGTTGCATCAATCTATCCATTTGAATACTTTCAGACGTATAAACAACCCACACTTCATCTACTGTGTTTTCTAATTCATTTTCATATAACAACGGAATATCCATAATGACATTAAAACCTTGATTTAAATATTCATTCTTTTCAGCTTCCATAATTTCACGAACAATCGGATGAACAATAGCATTTAATTCTAAACGTTTTTCTGGTTGATTAAATACTAAATCTCCCATATAATGTCTATCCATTTCACCATTTTCATCAATTGCTTCTTCACCAAAGGTTTCACGTACTTGAGCTAAACCTTTACTTCCTTTTTCAACAGCTTTTCTCGCTGCTTTATCAGCATCCACTACTTTAAATCCAAAGACCGTTAATAGTTCTGATACTGTTGATTTCCCTGAGGCAATCCCGCCCGTAAGACCAATAACTTTCGGCATAATCTCACTCTTTCTTTATTTTTGACATACTGGACAAAAATGACTATTTCTTGTCGCAATGATTTTTGTTTCTATTGGACTATTACAAACTTTACAAGTTGCTTGTTTATAAACATTTAGATGTAATTGCATTTCACCTGTTTTTCCATCGGCATGACGGTAATCTGAAATACTTGTTCCACCATATTTTATACCTTCTTCTAAAACTTCTCGAACGTAATAAAATACCATTTCTTGTTGCTGATGTGATAAATCTTTTACTTTTTTATCAGGTAGCACACCTGCACGGAATAATGCTTCACAAGCATATATATTTCCGCAACCAGCAATAACTTTATGATCTAGAATAACTTGTTTAATCGACTTATTTATATTCGACTTGTGGTTAATTCGATTTAAATAATATGGCATTGCTTCTTTTGTAAAGGGTTCCGGTGCTATTTCTAAAAATGAAGGATATGACGCTATAGATGCAACATTTCTAATTTCACCAAATCGACGTATATCAGAATAAATTAACTTTTTACCATTTGAAAGCTCAAATATGACATGCCAATGTTTACGATAATTTGGTATTTCAATATCATCAAGATTATCTACAATAAAAAAGCCACCTGCCATGCCTAAATGGCTAATCAATGTACGTTGATCATGTTGATTATTTAATTGAAAAACAATATATTTACTTCTTCGTTCTACATTAGTAATAGTATAACCCTCTGACAAAGACTTAAATGTATCTAGCTCCATACCCTTTACAATTGTTTCTTTGCCTTGTTCTTTTCCTTCGATAACTTTATTCGAAAATATAACTTTATTAATTGATTCATTTATAATGAAAGGTTCAATTCCTCTTTTTACATGTTCAACTTCTGGTAATTCTGGCATACCGTTTTCCTCTCTTTATTTCGCATCATACCAAGTTGCACCATAACTTGAATCTACTTTTAATGGAACATCTAATTGTAATGCATTTTCCATAATATCTTCTACAAATTCACTAAATGATTCAACTTCTGATTTAGGTACTTCAAAGATTAATTCATCATGTACTTGCAATAAAAGTTTAGCTTGGTATGTTGTGTCTTTCATTTTTTCTGCAAATTTAACCATTGCTAATTTAATGATGTCTGCTGCACTACCTTGTATTGGCGTATTCATTGCTGTACGTTCTGCAAATCCACGCAAGTTAAAATTACGACTCGTAATATCAGGTATATATCGACGTCGATGTAATAACGTTTCAACATAACCTAAGGCTTTTGCATCCTTAACAATATCAGACATATATTGTTTTACACCTGGGAAACTTGCCAAATAGTCATCAATAAACGCTTTCGCTTTTTTCCTAGTGATACCTAAACTTTGACTTAAACCATAGTCACTTATTCCATAAACTATACCAAAGTTAACAGCTTTTGCTTGTCGACGCATTAAACTATCAACTTGGTCCGCTTCAACACCAAACACTTTCATGGCAGTTGCTGTATGAATATCATCGCCATTAATAAATGCTTCTTTCATACTTTCATCTTGTGTAATATGCGCTAGCACTCGTAATTCGATTTGAGAGTAGTCAGCTGATAATATAACACTATCTTTAGACGTTGGTTTAAATGCTTTTCTAATTTTGCGTCCTTCTTCAAGTCTAACTGGAATATTTTGTAAATTTGGATCCACGCTTGATAAGCGACCTGTTTGTGCTAGTGTTTGATTAAAACGTGTATGGATACGTTGATCGTCACTTACCACTTTTTGTAATCCTTCAACGTATGTCGATTGCAATTTTGATAATTGACGATATTCTAAAATATACTCAATTATTGGATGTTCACCTTGCAATTGTTCTAAAACATCAACTGCTGTTGAATAGCCTGTCTTCGTCTTTTTAATAACTGGTAATTTCAATGTTTCAAATAACACAACGCCTAATTGTTTTGGTGAATTGATATTAAATGCTTCACCAGCAGCCTCATGAATATTTTTTATTAAGACATCTAATTTTTGTTGGATTTCTATCTCCATTTCCTTTAAATCATTAATGTCAGTATATATACCTGTTTCTTCCATTTTACTTAAAATTTGAGCAAGAGGGAGTTCTAAATCAGCTAATAGTTCAACTTGATTATATTCTTCTAATTGCTTATCCATATTTGGTTTTGAAAAATAAATTGCATCAGTAATAGACGCTACATATGGGTTTAAGACATTATCTTCAGGTACTTTAAACTTTTTACCCTTACCATAAATACTAACGTCATCTTTTACAAAACTTTGACCATATAAAGAAACAACTGATTGAACGTCGCTAATTGTGCGAGATGGGTCAATAATATAACTAGCTAACATGATATCGAAAGTAATATTTTGAATATTTATGTTTAAGCGATGAGATGCAACATATGTTTTTTTGGCATCATAAACAACCTTTTTCGTATTTGGGTTCTCCAACCATTTAACTAATTCTTTATGTTTCTTAATGTCTTCAGCATTAATAACTACATGTTTATCACCTGTAAATAAAGAGAATTTTAAAATATTGTCTTTTAAATAATTGCCTCCGTCTAATTCTAAATGGATAGCAGCTTCTTTTAATGAATCAAAATCTACTTTGTCAAATGTTGTCTCTATATCAAAAGTCTTCTCTTCTGACTCCGCTTTACCTACTGTTTGATCTAAATCACCTAGTAATTGTTTGAATTCTAACTTCTTAAATAATTCAATTTTTTCTTGCTGGTCATTTTGATTAGTCATTAATGTATCTTCTAAACTAACTTCTATTGGGCTATCCACATTAATCGTTGCTAATTCTTTACTCATTAATGCATCTTCTTTACTATTTTCAAGTTTCTCTTTTAACTTTTTACCTGAAACTTCTTCTAGATGCTCATAAACGCCTTCTACTGTATTAAATTGATTTAATAATTTAATAGCCGTTTTTTCACCAACACCCGCAACTCCTGGTATGTTATCAGATGAATCTCCCATTAAACCTTTCATATCAATGATTTGACTAGGTGTTAATCCATTATATTTTTCTGAAATAAATTCAGGCGTATAATGATCTACATCAGTAACACCTTTTTTAGTGTAATAAATCGTTACATTGTCAGTAGCTAGCTGTGTTAAATCTCGATCCCCAGTAATGATAATTGTTTGAAATCCAGCCTTATCTGCTTCTTTACTTAATGTGCCAATAATGTCGTCTGCCTCATAATTATCTAATTCATAACGTTTAATATGATAAGCATCTAATAGTTGACGTATATACGGAAACTGTTCACTTAATTCTGGTGGTGTCTTTTGACGCCCACCTTTATACTCACTGTACTTTTCGTGTCTGAAAGTTGTTTTACCTGCATCAAACGCAACTAAAAAATGATCTGGTTTTTCTTCTTTTAAAATTTTCTCTAATAACATAGCAAAACCATATACAGCATTAGTATGAATGCCAGCTTTGTTTGATAACAAAGGTAACGCATAAAAAGCTCTAAAACTTAAGCTATTACCATCAATTAATACTAATTTATTCACAATTTTAACCTCCAGAACTAATTTATTTATATTTTAGCATATTCGTCAGCCATGTCGTAATTAAAGAAACTATTGCCTGTATTATTTGTAATTCATCAACTGTCAGCCCTATAATTTTCGATAAATAAAAATAAATTATTGTAACAAATGAATACTATCTATTAAAGAATAGATTTTTTTTATTTACACAAAAAAAGCATAAGCATGATAATACGTGCATGCTTATGCCTCATAATTTAAGTTTGTAATCTAGTATCACTTATGATTCGTCTGAACCAAAAGGTATATATTTGACTTTAGTCATTTTTGGTAATTCTTCATAATTGTTAAACCACTCTTGATAGTTCTTATTTATTGGTGACGGATGGTGCATATAATGCTCAAATGGCAACGATTCAACAGTATAAACTTCCCGCCGTGGATGATCTTTAATTTGTTGTTTTAATAACTGAATTCTTTGTTCATGTTCAAAGTGTACATAACTGAATGCACTTAAATACACCATTGCTAATACTATAGCGGTACCTTTAATATACTTAATATCAATCGTTTTATATTTTCGAAATTCTTTTATTAAAATGATTAAAATTATGACATGTAAAGTATATACGACTAAAAAGTTGCCTGGTTCAATGGGCGTTACAATGACTAGTGTCATTGCTGCCATTAAAATTGAAATAAGTAATATATATAGTGTGATTTGCGTTTTTTGGTCAGTTATACATAGATATATTCCGACAAACAATGATAATGCAAAATAACCACACACAATAATATTCACAAAACTAACCAAGCCAATGTCAGTGTTTTTATTGGTGGTGTAAACTCTAGTTAACAGTTAATTCTTATGAAAGGAATTGATAATTATGACTGAGTTTACACCTTTTTTTGATGGTTCAAATCAATTAAATTATCTTAAATTTGTAATTTTAAGATTTCATGGTATTTCTAAAAGAAAAATTTGTAAAATGTATAATTTTGCATATTTTCGTATATTAGAAGTTTGTGAAATGGCAAAAAAGAATGATTATCGATTTACTTATAAGGATTATAAATTTTTAAAACAATATGGTGTGTCTAATACATTTATTTGTAAGATGTATCATATTTCAATTGAAGACTTAGAATTTTTTGAGGTGATGAACCGATAGGTTTGATTAAAAATATGATAGGTCAGGAGAAGCATAGACACTCCATTATCAAAAATGCAGTGGTACGGATTTGCGGGAGTTATTCCTATTCGTGCGACCCTTTAGAAGTCGTTTAATTTTATTAAAAATTTTGTAAAGGATGGATATATTATGAAACCAGTATTGGATATTAAAAAAACTTTAGGACAATTAAACTTTTTAGGTGTAGATGAAAAATATAAATATGAAAATGGAGAGCGTACTGATAAAACTGTTTATGCATATAAATTAGCGAGTCAAGAGCAAGGCGAACAAATCACTGTTAAAACGCCTAATAAAGTAGAATTAAACTATTTACAAGAATGCGAATTAGTTGAACCAGACGTTAAAATGTATGTTCAAATGTCAGGCGATTTTGGAACTATCGCATATAGCTGGAATGCAGAAGATATTAAAGTAGTTGGTTCTAATAGTGCACTTAAACAAAAATAATTAGGTGATGTAAATGGATTATTATACAGCAGATAGATTATATCGCTACACAAATAGTTCAAATTTGAGTGAACCTATTTTAAACTATGTTGCTAGTCGTATAAATTGGGGCGATAAAGTTTCATTAATGACTTTAGCTAAAGAAATACAGTCTAAATTTAATGATAGTTACGTTAAAGAAAATACGGTAAAAGGTCGGCCTAAAATTTACGCTGACCTTTGTCTATTGTGTATGAGCTTGAGTGAAGCAGGACATGGCAGAATGCTACAAGTGAATTTGGAAGATTGTATTTATATTGGCGATATTGATGTTTAACATATAGTATTAGTGATTTAACATGACCGTGTAGCTTTTAGCGTATGCAGGCGCAGAAATGCAAGCACGGAGTGCGTTAAGCATTTGGGCGGAGCCTGCGACAAATACGCGTTAAGAAAGCAAGAACGGTCATGTATCAAATCGCTTGCGATTTGATAGGAGGCATAAATAAATATGACTTTAAAAAGCCAGTGTACCCCCCTTACTAATAGGGGGGTAGAGCGTACAAATAAAAGTGCCGTGGAGGCAGTTGTTGACTGGGTTCAGGTCACTTTCCATATAGCCCCTATTTCAGCAGTGATTGAGGACGTTATCGGTTTGCCTATAACGTTGTTCAAAAAACGAAATAGTGGCATTTACTTTTATAATCGTGGTTATGAATTTTCAAACATTAAATTGTATTATTCAAGTGATGATGAATCAATGGGCATTCACTTACAGTTAACTGGTACAGGTTGTAGAGAGTTTGAACATCATTTACAACAGTTGAATAAAACTTGGCAAGATTTTTTTGATAAATGTTTATCAGTTAATGCAAATTTTACAAGAATTGATATTGCAATTGATGATTATAAAACATATTTAAAAGTGCCTTTATTAATTAAAAAGGCTGAAAAAGCTGAGTGTGTTTCACGTTTTAGAGCTGGAAGCGCAATAAACGGTTTTAATTTGTCAGACGGAAGAAGTAAAGGCGCTACTTTTTATATTGGTTCTAAACAAAGCAATTTATATTGTCGTTTTTATGAAAAGAATTATGAACAAGCGTTTAAACGTCATTGTGATGTCGAAGACATTGGGTTATGGAATCGTTATGAAATACAAATGCGAAAGGCATATGCAGTTAATTGTGCGAAAGTTTTGAGTAGAACAGATAATATAAGCGAAATTGTAAAGTCTATATTGCATAATAATTTGCGTTTTATCTCTCCTCCTAAAGATGGAAATGATAAAAATCGTAAGCGGTGGCCATTATATAGACCTTGGGCGTTATTTATTAAAGATACTGAAAAATTGAATTTAACTACTAGACCAACATTAAAGTCCATTGAGGATAATCTTGATTGGTTATGTAAACAAGTTGCTACTACTTTAGATACAGTGTTAACTGCCGAAAGTATGGCGCAATCTGAGGGGTTGCTTACAGATACTGATTTTTTAGATAAAATTTTAGCGCATTCACAATTTAATGATGAGCATACGAATAGAATTAATCATTATTTGGAGGCTTTAAAACAAAAAAAGCACTTATCAAAAGATAAGTGTTAAAAAAATAACTGGGATGTGATTTTTATTAAAAATTTCGTAAAGGATTTTAGAAAATCGTTTATGAAAATAATAAGCAAGTACATTTTAACACGATTTTCTAAAAACGGAAAGCATTTTGATATTCCTAAAGAACAACGCCGAGTAATTCCAAAATTTAAAAATCGTCGTAAGATGATTGTAATTTGTTTTTACTCATTATTAGCTATTTTGTTAATTCTTTTATTAGCTTCTTTTATTAAAGCTACAAGAGCAAATAATGACAGTAAAGAAGCAGTTAATAAAACGAATATGATTCAAAAAAAGTATGAAGATAATGCGAATACAGTTCAGTATAGTCCTAAATTAAAGTTATATGCTGATAAGTTTATTGATACGTATATGAATATCTCGAAAGATTCAAAAGAATTGGAATCTAGAGAAAAAGAATTGTTGAAATATTTTCCATCAGATTATAAAAAACCTGATGAAAAAATTTCAGATACAGAACGAAAATTGAATAGTAAAGAATTTTATAATATTAAACGTAAAGATAAACAAACAATTATACAGTATATTGTTAATTATGATGTGAATATTACTGAAAAGAAAGAAGTTAAAGTTAAGAAGAAAAAGAAAAGTGAAAAAGATAAAGATGAGTATGAAACAAAAACAGAAGAAAAGCAACGTAAAGTAAATCAAAACATTTTAATAAATATACCTATTAAGAGTGAAAATAATAAGTATGTTGTTGTTGAATATCCTTATTTTACGCCAATCCCTGATAGTCAATTGAATAAAGCTAAAATGGTTGAGGATAATTTGAAAGACAATAAACGGGAAGACAATCCGAAAGCAAAAGCTTTTATTGAAGATTTCTTTAATAAATATGCTTCTAGTAAGTCTGATGATATGGCCTATTTAATGGATAACCCTGAGGGCTTAGAAGGAACTAGAGAAGTTTCTCAGATAAGAGAAATTAGGTTATATCCAAAAGGCGATGATTATGTTGCTAAAGTTGAAATTTTGATGAAAGATAAAGATTCTCCTTTGGAGAATTTGGAGCATTACACATTAGATATAACAAAAAAAGATGGTAAATATTACGTTAAAAATATGACTAATTCTATTGGAGGTTAATGTTATGAGTGGTTTATTTAATTTTTTTGTTTTAGGTGCTGACCGTCCATCACTTGGTGGAGTTGGTGACTGGATAAGTAATGAAGTAGGTACGGGTATTGGTTTAGTAGTATTGGTTGTTGGTATTGTAAAATGGGCTAGTGGTAAATATGGGCATATGGTTATATTATTTGTTGTTGGTGGCTTTTTATTCTTAGTTTCTAAAGGTCCTGAACAGGTATTTAATGCGATTGCAGGTGTTTGGAAAATGATTTTTGGCGGTTGAGGTGATTCCATTTGGATAAAAAAGCTTATAATTTAAAGCGAACTTTTGAACAACCGATAGTTATGTATGAATTTACAGATAAGTTTCGTATTAATAAGGGTTTTCGTTTAGATTTTTGGGCTACATTTTTGATTGTGTGGTTTATATTATTTTTGTTATTTTGGTATTTATTACAGCCTGTAATTATGTCGATTGGTGGACTTATGTTTATTTACTTTACGGTTGCACCTTATTATATAACGAAATATATTGTTAAGTTAAAACAAGATGGAAAGAAATTATTTTTCTTCTTATGGGATTTTGTAATATTTGTTTTTAATGTGCAATTAAGAAAAGTTAAATTAAGTTATGATGAAGAAGTAGAATATCATGATAAAAAAATAACATTTAAATAGCCCCTATTGGGGTTATTTTTATTGGAGGGATGACATGAATTTAAAAGCACCGTATGCAGGTTTAAGAGATAATTTGTTATTAACGAAAACTGGCGAAGTTTGGGCGTATTATCGTGTTCGTTCTGAGTCTATATCAACAGCAAATTATGATGCAAAAGAAGAATCAAAAAAGCGTATGCGTTATTTTTTAGAGTCGATTAAAGGTTATCAAGATTTTCATTTTGAAATGTATGACCACGATTTAGATTTGCGAAATAAATTTAAAGAAATTAGTAAAGATTTTGATGATGAAGCTTTTAATGTAGCTGAATATTATTCAAAAGAAACTATTGACGTATTAGAACAAGAATTACAAATGATTACGCATAATTCTTTTGTTATGGGTGTTAAAATACGTGAATTAGCTGACGATGCAGTTACACTTAAAGAGATTTTAAAAAGTACATTATCAGATACGGCTGAGCGTATTGTTTCGAATTTTGGTTTTGATGTGAATTTAGACGATAAAATTTTAGATAAGTATAAAACATTTGAACGAGATTTGGCTGATAGTTTTCTAGGTATTGGAGGCGAGCGTTTAACTGAGAATGAATTGGCTTATATTATTAGAAAGCCTTTTATTTCAAATGCAACACATGACGTACAGGAAGAATCTTCAAGAAGAGCTATTACAGATATTTATAATGCAGTAATTGACCCTACTCGCTTGAGTGTTTTAGAAGTTGAAAATGATAACGAGAAATTTTATACAACAACAGTTGTTGTTGATGATTTTCCGTTAGATATGGAATATACACATTTATTTGAGAAAGCTCAAAATATGCCTTTTCCGGTTGAATGCCATGTAAAAGCAAAAATCATTAATAATGAGAAAGTTAAGAAAAAATTTGACCGTGCGAAAATAAATCATAAACAACAAGCAAAAGAAAAGCAAGATACTGGCGACAGTGCTTCGGAAGATGTTCAAGATAATTTGTTTGTATTGAATCAAATGGAACGAGAAGTGACTGGCTCAGGTGTATTTATTGAGTGGGTATTTATGTTTGTAATTAAAAGTGATGATTATAGAGATTGTAAACGTAAAGCAAAGCGTTTGATGAAACGATTAAAGGAAACTCAAATATATGCAGTTAATCCATTAGCTGACCAGTTACAATTGTTTTATCAATGTTTACATGGTAATGATTTATTTATTAATAAGTATTGGTTACAAAGAACAACGGCAACAGGTATAGCAGAGAATTTATTTGGTGTGTCTCAAAGTTTGGGAACAAAAACGGGTTTTTATATAGGGCGTATTGATAAATTTATACGTTCTGTTTCACGTGAGGAAGCTGTTGCAAGTTCAAGGGATATAATTTTATTTAGTTTATTGTTGGCAGCAAAAGGTATTAAGGGGGCTGTCAGTGATAGTCCGCATGTTTTAATTACTGGTCAAACTGGTAAAGGTAAATCATTTTTAGCAAAACTATTGTGGATTTATACATCATTCTTTAAAGGTCAAATGTTGTACTGGGATCCAAAATCTGAGTTTGCAGAATGGTTTGATAGAGTAACAGAAAGTGAAGAAATGCAACAAAAGTATCCCCTATTTATTAATCATTTAAAAACATTTAAATATGTAACATTGAATTATGAAGATTCAACCAATTATGGTTGTTTAGACCCTATTGTATTTTTAGATGGTATTGAAGCCAATGAAATGTTGAAATCGGTGTTTGATGAAATTAAATCTTTTGAAAATTATCATCATATTGAAACGGCAATTTATCAAGCTATTTCTGATACGGTTGAAGAACGCGAAAATGGCAAAAAAGTTGGTTCATTAAATGTAATTGAAAAATTACAGAATAATGAAGATGAGCATGTAAAAAATGCAGGCGATTTATTATTTGAAAAAACGCAAAACAATATTTTAAAACTTGTTTTTAGTGATGGTACGAATCCAGCTTTAAATATTCAAGAAAAAGCAACTATTTTACAGGTTAAAGGTTTAGATATGCCTAAAGCAGATGATGATACATCAAGTTATTCAACAAGTGAGAAAAATGGGATTACATTAATGTTATTAATTGGTAAGTTTTTAGAGAAATTCGGTTCTCGTAGAGATGTTCAAACGACTATATTTATTGATGAGGGTTGGGCTTTTAGTGCTTCAAGACAAGGTAAAAAAGTTGGTAAGCGTATAAAAAGAACGGGACGTTCTGAGAATAATTCACTTGTATTTATTACACAATCGGTAAAAGATAAAGCAGATGATGATGGTGGTAACTTTGGTTGTCATTTTGCATTTGATGAAAAAGATGAACGTGAGGATATTTTAAAATCTTTAGGCTTAGAATATTCAAAAGAATCTCCTGAAAATATGGAGATGTTGAAAGATTTAAAGAAAGGTCAATGTATATTCAGTGATTTTTATGGACGTGTTGGAAAAATGGTTGTACATTGTCCATTTGAGGAAATGACTGAAGCATTTAGAACACAAGAAGATTCTGCAAGTTCTAAAGCAGAAGAAAAATTTGCGATGTAAAAAATTAAAAAGATACACTTTATTGAAGTGTATCTTTTAAACGAGGTGTTATAAATGATTGAAATATTTAAATCATTTATATTTATATTATTTGCATGGGTAATTTTTTATTGGATTATTCCCTATGGTATGTATTTAACGTTAAAACATAAAAATATGGAAAAGGAATCAATTATGCGTCACGATGTTTATTTGAAAAATCGTGACTGTTTAAATAAAGATAAGTAAAGAATAAGAATCCTGAAATACAAATAATGCAAGTGTCGGTGGCTATTTTATCATTAGTCATTTTTGCGATTAAAAAAATATTAAATTGTTGTGTTAGTAAACTGATTAACCATCCAAGTATTTCACCTATTCGAGATGGAATTATTATCTTGAAGACACAAAGCAGTATAGATAAATAAAGTAAACAAGCACAAACACCAATTAGATAAAAATAGAACAGATATAAATTATAAATCATATCAGAATTAATATTACTAAAAATTTTAGAGATATGGTTATTTGTAATTGCATTTAACATATCTTTGATGCCAACTAGTATTTTAGGTTGAAATATATAAGTGATAAATATAGCTATATTAATATACGTTAATATAAATAAAGCTGTACCAATATTTAACCAACTTAATTTAAATTTGTTCATAAGGAGGTCATCCTTTCAAATGTTTGTTTTGAATTGTATTGCTTCGTTATTTATTTTGTTTTTATCGATTAAACGGATTAAGTATTTACTAGATAAAGAAGAAAATAGACATAAAGTTGAAATTAATAAAATAAAAACAAATATATTTAAAAACATAAAATAATTTAAAATGATTATACAATAAGGTATAATACTTGTTAAGTACTTGACACATATTGTAAAAGGAGCGATTTAATATTGGAAGTTTTAAGTAATTTAACAATGAATTTTATTTTTGTAGGCTTTATTGTTATTAGTTTATGTATAGTATGTGTTTTTGTTTTAAATTATTTTTATAAAAATGATTATATTGAGTATTATCAATGGAAATCTTGGAAGAGAAAGCTTTTTATTATGATGTTTTTATTTATTGTATCAATAATTCTTTTATTTTTTGCACATCGATGTTTTGAGAAAAGTATTACTGATTATAATAAAAATATGGAAGAACAATTGGAAAATTAATATTTTGTTTTAAGCATGCACATTATTTGTGTATGCTTTTTATTTTTAAAGGAGTGCATATAATGGCAATGAATGAAATTGCTTTATTTAAAGGTATACGTATACAGCCTTATCAGAAGTATATTGATTTTATGTTTGCAGGTGCATTAGCATTTATTTTTTTGGTATATCGTATATACATTTTGTTTATTGATTATAAATCAGTTAATAAAAAATTGGATATATTGACGTTGTTTGCATATTTTAAACCGCATTTATTGTATTTATTGATTGGTACAGCAATTATATTTGTGATATGTAAGCTTATTGCTCAGTTTTTAATACGTTTTAAAACAAAAGATTTGGCTGAAATGATTGAAACACAAGGGTTTCATAATCGTACAGTAATCAAGAAAACAACTGAGTATATCCCTATTGATTATAAACAAACTGAATATGATTATTATCCAACAATGTTTTATAAGCGTGGTAAAAAATCTTTTGTTATTCATATTAAGAAAGACGGTTCGAGGTTTCAAGATAATTATTTAGAGTTAGAGACGATTATTGAACCAATGTTTAATTCTGAATTAGTAGAAAAAAAGCATATTGGTCGTTATTTGAGATATGAATTTATGCCACTTAAATATAAAAAGCGTATTGTTATGAATGGCGAACAAGAATCAAATACAATTTTTTATGATACAAAAATTGCTATTACGCATCAAATTACTTGGGATTTTGTGAAAGCACCTCATGGATTGGTTACAGGTATAACCGGAGGTGGTAAAACATATTTTTTATTTTATGTGATTCGTGAGTTATTCCGTAGACATTCAGAAGTACGTTTATTAGACCCAAAAGTTTCAGATTTGAGCTTTATGAAGCGCGTTATTGGTGATGATAAAGTTGCAGATACTAAAGGCCAAATATTAAAACAATTGAGAGAAGCTAATAATGAAATGGAAGAGCGTTTTAGATTAATGAATGATAGTTCGGATTATAAAATCGGGAATGATTTCCGTAATTTTGATATGCGCCCCTATTTCATTATTTTTGATGAGGTAACGGCTTTTACTTCAACTTTAGATAAAAAAGAATTACAAGAAATGAATGATTATTTAATTAATATTATTATGAAAGGTCGTCAAGCTGGTGTATTTATGTTTTTAACAGCACAAAGACCAGATGCAGATGTGATTAAAGGTAATGTGCGTGACCAATTAGGGTTACGTGTGTCTTTAGGTAATTTGTCAAATGATGGTTATCGTATGACCTTTGGTCAAACTGATAAAGAATTTCAAACGATTCATGATAGTGATATCGGCCGAGGTTATATTTCTATACTTGGACAATATAATGAACCAATTTTATTTGATGCACCTTTAATGGAACAGTATGATTTTGTAGAAGATGTGAAACAAATATTAAATAAGGAGTGATTTGATGAAGCATAAAAGTGTGTATCTTTTATGCTTTTTAATTTTGCCTATTCTGCTTTTAACATCTGTGAGTGCTTACGCTGTTTCTAATCCAGTTGGAGAGCCCTCACATGCAGTTAAGCCAAAAATTGAAAAGTATGATTTATCACATTATCGTTCAATATATAGTGAAAAAGGCGACTGGAATCCGTTTGGTCAAGAAGAAATTTCACGACAAATTAATAATGTGTCAGATTTTTTCTTTTCTATGACTAAGATTTTAGCAGGTGTTACAGATTATGCGATTGAAAATTTATTTCAACTAGATGTTATTAATGATTTTGCGGATAAAATCGGCGATTTTGTTGGCGATATATATCAAAAGTTATTGAGTAATTTAGCATTAACATTATTTATTATTGTTTGCTTTAACGCATTTATTATTTTTAGTGTACAAGGTAATGCAAGAGAAGCATTAAAGCGAGCGTTTTTAATTATGTGTTTGATTGGTTTTGGTGTTGGTATACTTGCGAATGCAGGTAATATTATACGTGGTACAAACAATATTGGTAAGGATTTGAATAATATAATTATGAATAGTACATCTTCTATTGATGGGAATATTGATTATATTCATGAGAATTCAGGTATGAATCATATACGTAATCAATTATTTGATATGACGATATATAGAACATATTTAGTAATGAATTATGGAACTGTAGACGAAAAAGAGATAAAAGCAAAAGGTAAAGACCGTATTGATAACATTTTAAAACAAGATTTTTCAAAAAAAGGACAAGATGAGATTGATAAAATTGTAAAAAATGAGGTTGAGAAAAAAGATAATAAATATATGACGCAAGGTTATGTATTTCAAAAGTTGGCTATTTCAGTGATTGGCTTTATTATTACTGTTTTTATGTCAATTGTATTTTTATCAATTAGTTTTGCGAAGTTGATTTTTTCTACATTTGCTTTATTTTTATTCTTATTTTTAGTATTCAGTTGGATAGTGAGTTTTATACCAGGATTTGAATTATCTGTTTTCTCTGCGTTTGCAAAAACGTTAGGCTATATTATTTTAAGTGCTTGTATGACATTCTTATTTGTGATAGTTGGTTTGTGTATCAAGCTTGCAAATAGTTTTATTGAACCGGATAGTCAAAATGCTTATTTTTTAAATTCAATATTTATAATTGTAATATTGTTTGTAATGTATAAAAAACGGGCTCAAATTATCAATTTTGTAAGTCGTGGTAATATTAGTTTTTCTCCTAGTGCAATTGGTGCTGGTGTGATGAATCGAACACAAGAACGTTTTAATAAGATTCGTCATGAACAAGCGCAAAATAAGAAAGCTAAACGAGAAAATCAAAGAGATGAACCCGCCCCACCACTTCAAAATGATAATGATTTAAGAAGAAGACAGCAGGATAAACCAATGCCTTTATTTATAAATAAAGATAATCAAAAAAATGGTAATAAGCGAAGAGAACAACAAGAGTCAATGAATGGTAACGATGTAAAATCTGCTTCTGTTGAATCAAATGCAAATAATTATTCTAAACAACCACAAAAAGCATCACAGCAAGAACATCAAGTACGAGAAACAAGACAGCGAAAAGATATACAAAGGTCGTCACAAGTGGTTAATCAGCCATTAAATAATGAGAATCATTCAATAAATCGTAAAGAACAGAAGTCAGTTCAAACTGCTTATGATACTGATGTTCAAAAACGACAAATACAAAATGCGACACAGAATCAACAAAGTAGACAATCTGGAAATCGTAATCAACCTATTACACGTAATTCTCAGTCAAAAGACCGTCTAAAAGAGCAAAAGGATATCAATAAGTATGGTAAATAAAAAAGATATTGCTAAAAAAGTAATAGGTAAAACGCCAATAGGTGTTAAATTGAAATTAGCGAAAGTCATCATCATTTTGTGTGTGGTGGCTTTTTTTACATTTCCAGTAATTGTAATGTTTTTGTTAGCGCCTGATTCAAATAAAGATAAAGATGATGCTGGTTGTACTGTTAGTGGCGGTAATGTTTCGGCAAATGGTATTGATAAGTTTAATGAAAATGCTAAAGGTGGAAAATTAGAGGGTAAAGGAAAAGAAATACAGAAAATTGCAGAAAAAAATAAAGTACCTGTGAATATTTTTATGGCTATTATTGCGAGTGAATCACAATGGGGTAAAGGAGAAAATGCGACAAGACAAAATAATCCTTTGTCTGTTATGGGTTCAAAATCGATTCATGATTCAACATATCCAACTATTGAAGACGGTCTTAATGCGGGAGCTAAAAATTTGTATGATGTTTATATTTCTAAAGGTTTAGATACTCCTAAAAAAATAGGTCCCAAATATGCGCCTGTTGGTGCGTCAAATGACCCTAATAATATGAATGCCCGTTGGATACCAACAGTTGAAAAAATTATGAAAGATTTAGGCGGTTCAGAAGCTAAAACGTCATGTAGTAATGGTAAAGGAAAGTCTATAAAGTTTAATGGTAAATTGCCACATTGGTCAAATGATGACCCTGGAAAAGGTAATTTATACACTGCTGGTCAATGTACTTGGTATGCATACGGTATGCGTCAAAAAATGGGTAAACCTGTATCAACTTATTGGCATGATGCACATAAATGGAATGATAGGGCTAAGGCTGAGGGTTATAAAGTTGATAAAAATCCGGAACCTGGTGCATTATTTATTGCTGAACAAGGTGCAGGCGGTCATGATGGGCATTATGGTCATGTGGCTGTTGTTATTGGTGTAAGTGATGGTGGTAAAACATTTAGAATAACAGAAATGAATTGGGAAGGTGCTTTTAAAGTTAATGAACGTACATTGAAAATGACTGATGGATATAGTTTTATTCATGATAAGGAGTGAAAATAAATGAAGCAAAAAATTATTATGTTTACTCTTGTAACAGTAATATTATTTTGTGCTGTTTTAATTGGTTATCAGATTCCTAAACAACAAGTTAAAATGAAACAAAATCAAATTGAAGATTTACAGGAAGAACAACGTATATTAAGAGATAAAAATGGAGAGTTAAATAAACTAGTAAAGAGACAATCAAAAACAGTTATTTCTGATGAAGAAAAGCAAATACGTGAAGTTTCTTCAAATTTTGTTAAACAGATGTTTGAAATGAAAAAAGATTCTTCTTTTAAATCAAAAGCACCACAAATAAAGCCTTTAGTTACAAAGGATTATTACGATACATTATTTAAGGATTCTAAAGATAAATATGATTTATATGATGATATAACCGTTAATGATATTCATGTTTATTTTGATACGTATGACCCTAAAAAAGATAGTTATAAAGTTTTTGTTCAGTTCGACGAACGTATTGAAACAGATGGAGATGATAAAATTGAACATCGTCAAACATCTGCACAATTGGATTTAGTTCGTACAGCTGAAGGTTGGCGTATTGATAATTTAAAACGTTTCAATTTAAAACCTCTAGGACGTTAGTTTGTTTCAAGACGATAGCAATGATATAATTTACGTAAAAAGGAGTGAATTTATCATGAGGCGATGGTTTGTATTAATTTTAGGATTAGTTATATTATTATCTGCATGTGGTCAGAAATATGATAAAGAGATTGATGCAGTTTTAAATTCTGAAAGAAAAAGTATGAGTGAGTCTTCTTTTAAGAAGCCTGAAAAAAGTAATAGTGATTTTAAAGTATATGAAGATGGTAAATTTATAACTATTTCTTTTGTTTATGATAAAGATGGTACAGTGTGGACAAGTTTATATAAAAAAAATGAGACAACAGATAAATATGTAAAAGTTGAAGATATGAACGAAAAAGAATATCAAAGTAATCATAAACCAGTTTATGAAGAAAATAATATGAAAAAATAAAGAATCAACTCCCTATACGCTTTAGCGGTGGTATCGGGAGTTGATGAACATATATCCTCTTATAACTTATTTTATAAATAACCTTTTTAAAAGTAAAGGAGGATATACATGAAAAAAAGAAAAAAACGTAAAGAATTAGACTATAAAACACGTCTAGCTATCGCAAAGTATTTAAATGATGGTTTAAACATCATTCAGATTTCTAAGATTTTAGGTCGTGATGATGCAGTTCTTTATAGAGAAGTAAATAAGCGTTCTGTTGATGGTGTTTATAATCCTTTATTAGCTGAGGAAGATGCTATAAAATCGCGTAGTATTTCAGATGAACAGGTTGCTAAACGTAGACGTTTGAATGATGAAACAAAAGCATATATTGAAGAAAAACTTTCATTAAAATGGTCTCCTAGACAGATAGCAAGTCAAATTGAAAAAGATACAGGGTATTATATAAGTTATCCTACTATATATAGATATATTCGCAATGGATTGGTAAAAGTTGATGTTAAACGTGATATGAGACAAGCAGGCAAGAAATATAATAAGTCTTCTGAAAAGCGTGGCAAATTAGACGTAGGGTCTCGTGTTATAAAGTATCGGCTCAAAAAGTATTAATAATCGTGAAGAATTTGGACATTATGAAATTGATACTGTTTGGAGTGTTAGACCATCAACATATTGCTTGTTAACTATTATTGAAAGAAAGACAAGATATTTATATGCTAGTAGATTAAATACACGTAAATCCAATGTAGTTTGTAATGAGATTATAAATATTATGAAACCATTATTACCCAAAAGTATAACTATGGATAGAGGTAAGGAGTTTGCTCTATTTGAACAAATAGAAGATGAATTGAATTGTAGTATTTATTTTAGTGATTTGGGTTGTCCATATCAACGTGGTTCTATTGAAAATGCAAATGGACTTTTAAGACAGTATTATCCTAAAGGTACGGATTTTGCAAATATAACACAAAAGTCATTAGATGAAGCTGTTAAACAAATTAATGCACGGCCTCGAATGATATTTGACTATAAATCGAGTGAGGAAATGCTAAAGTACCATGTAAGCACACAAAATTGTGAACCTATATTAAATGACTGTGTGAGGCACGAACCCGTCAATTAATATAGGTTAATCTAAGCGAATGGTTTACAATGAGCGCGGAAGGACAGGACGAATAAATTTTGTATATAAAATGCATAATCTAAAAAGAAGCATACTATTTAAATCTGTGGTTTTTGATAGATATTACTAGTAAAATGCTTCTTTTTCTTCTTCTGTACTCTTTTAGTAATATTTATTAAAAAAATTTAAGAAATTCTCATTTTTCTATTGACACACTGCCATTCAATAAAAATTGATTGTAAAACAGTAAATAATATATAGGTAAAGTGATAAAACCAATCATGATAATTCTGCGTTTTAATAAAGTTAAATGTAAGTAACGCTCACTTCTTAATAAAAGATATATAATCATTGCAGAAATAATGCATAAAATAATGACCTGACTAAAAATCACACCATAAGGGAGTGATGTGGATATCATTTCCGCAAATTTAGAAAATATGCCTTGATTATTAGAAACTTGTTGATATTCTGAACCTTCGAATAAAATTTTACGGTAATTAGGATTCGAAAACATAATAATTGTACCAATAGTGGCAATCATAAATGAAAACAATAACTTATAGTTAAGCATGCGATTCGCCGTGAAATCATATAAAAATGCTAATATTAAAATTAAGCAATGAAATAGCGTTACATTTTCCATGAATAACTGTCCAAAAAAGCATAATACATAAAATAAAACGGTAATAGCGACAGGTTGTTTCTTCTTATATATAATTGCATTGATGCAATAATAAATTATATATAGAGATATTAGGGTTGACGTTGCATAATTGTAAAATCCAGCAAACCACCCATACGTATCAGCATAAATTGTACTTGGTATAATTAACATAAGTGAAAATGCTAATAAATAATAACTCGCCCAGTCTTTACATTGTGTAATAAGCATAATCATCCAAATGATACCTGTGCTTATTAGACCAAATGACAGCCAACGCAACCAGCTGACATGGACCGCTATTATTTCAAAAATATTTCCAATGTAACGGCCATTTAGTGATGCAAATCCCACTTTTAAAATATCAGTATTGTAATTGCTAAACCATTGCAAATCATCGTGCATGAGTGGTAATAAAATACCCATAAAAGTATAAAACAATAATATCGCAATTAATATCATAGTTGTTTTGTGTAATTGAATTGTTTTCACTTTATTAATCCTCAAATCTAGTTAAATTTTCCTCAACTTGTAGGTTGAAAAATTAAATCACTGTTTAAAGTTAGTTATCATTTTCACCTATTCATGTTTTCTCAATCAAATTAGATAAACGAGGTATTTAAGTTCACTTATCTTCACTATATAATATTCGCCCCTCGTCTTAATACATATGCGAATTTATATACCTAATTTTTAAAACATTAAAATTTAGTTTTATTTTCGTTCAATTAAAACTTATCATTTTTTCACATAAGCATCTATTTTTAGACCGCTTCTAAAATTTCTTTATTATAATAAATATATTATAAAATTGCTTAATTCACAACAATCTATTGTGTCGTAATGTGTTCAATATTCATTCAAGGTTCATAATTAAAATTAAAAGATACTCTGAAAAATCACTTGAAAGTGACTTCATACATCATTACTACTTTTGATTATTTTCATTTATTCAGTACATTACAAAATGAAAAAAGGTAACAACAACGTGCAAAAACACGTGCTGTTACCTTTATATTGCCTATGCTTTATAATCTTTTAAAGTAACTTTAAAAGTTGAACCTTGTCCAACTTGACTATTAACTTCAATGTTTCCTTGGTAAGCTTCAACGATATGCTTGGTAATTGATAATCCCAGACCTGTTCCACCTGAGTCACGACTTCGTGCCTTATCCACTCTATAAAACCTTTCAAAAATTCGTTGTTGATCCTCTGACTTAATGCCAATACCAAAATCTTGCACTTCAAAAACAACGTTGAAATCATCACGATATACTCGAACGTCTATTTCACCATTTTCAAATGAATAGTTAATCGCATTCGTTAACAAGTTCGTAATGACTTGCGCGATTTTACTTTCTTGAGCTTTTACAATAACATCTGTTTGTATGTCTGTATGAATTTTAATATTTTTTTGATTTGCTTGCGTCATCATATTATTTATAATACGCTTTGTTAAATCTGATAAATTCATATATTCTGTATCTAGCTCAGCATGTTGTTCGATATGTGATAAGTCTAAAAGATCTGTTACAAGAGATTCAATTCTGTTTGATTCTTTTAAAATAATGTTTAAAAACATATCTAATGATTCCGAATCATTTTTAGCGCCATCAATTAGCGTTTCTGCAAAACCTTTAATTGAAGTAATTGGCGTCTTTAATTCATGAGAAACATTTGCAACAAATTCCCGTCTTAAATTTTCAAGTTGTTTTAAATTTGTAATATCATGCATAACAACAAGAATACCCTGTAAACTTTTTTGTGATCTTGTTAAAATCGGCACACATGAAATATCAAAATACTTGGTATGTACTGTATTAATTGATACTTCTAATTGTTCGTATATAGGTTTTTCAATTTTAAAACTTTCTAAAATTAACTGTTCTATTTCTGTATTTACATAACCATGGTAGCTGATTTGTTCAATATTATGCGAAATATTAAATTGTTCATAATATGCTTTATTCGCTACTACAATTTTTCCATTTCGATCTATCATTAAAATTGCGCTTGGAATATTTTCAATTGTCGTTTTTAATCGATTGGATTGAATTTTTTGCTCATTATTTAACTTTTGAAGGCGTCTGGCTAAATCATTAGTTGATACAAAAAGCGCTTTAGTCTCAACAACATTACTTTCTGGTACACGAATGTGATAATAACCATTTGCTAATAATTGTGTTGCATATGTTACCTCTTGAATCGGGCGGATTAATGTTCGTTTAAAACTTCGACTCGCAAAATATAGACAAATAAGGACTATTAAGCATGTTAGAATTAGGTATTTCCATAATGTCCAATGCATATCAGAAATATCATTATTGTATCCTTTAATCCAAACATGATAATCGTTAACGTTCTTATTAAATGTAAAAACATCTTTATTCTGAATATAACTATCTTTTGTCTTTGATGCTTTCAAATGACCACTTTTAAAAACGATTTTATCATTTTTAGTAATCAATAAATCAACATTCTGTTGCTTAACAATCTTTTTAAGTTTATTAATTTCATTATCTTGCAATAAATATATATAGGATCTTGCATCTGTAGTTAGAGCTTGTTCATGTTTTTCAGATAAAACGTAAGTGATGGAAGCATGAATAATAATGCCTAATGTGACAAAGCTGATAATCAAAATTGTGCTTATCAACAACATTAGGCGATGGTGAAACTTCATCATTATTCTTTTGGTCTTTCTAATTTATAACCTAAACCACGTACTGTTTTAATAAGTTGTGGCTTCTTAGGATTATCTTCTAATTTATCTCTTAGATGACTAATGTGGACATCAACGATTCTTGAATCTCCAGCAAATTCATAATTCCATACTGTATTTAACATGTGCTCTCTCGTAATAACTCTACCTTGTCTTTCTATTAAATAAAGTAATAATTCAAATTCTTTCGGAGTTAGCTCCAACAACTCGTTGTGCTTATATACTTCGAAATAATCTGGTCTAATTCGTATTGATCCGATAGTAATATCATCTTCAATTTCTTCTACTTCTTTTACAAATTGTGAACGTCTTAAAATAGCTTTCACACGTGCAACAACTTCTCTAGGTGAAAAAGGTTTAGTCATATAGTCATCCGCACCTAATTCTAATCCTAAGACCCGGTCAAATTCATCATTTTTTGCCGTTAACATTAATATAGGGACTAAATTTTTATTCGTTCTAACTGTCTTACATACTTCAATGCCATCTTTCTTAGGTAACATAACATCTAAAATAATTAAATCCGGCTGTTCATTTTCTACCTTTTCTAAAGCTTCATCACCATCGAATGCGACAACAACTTCATAACCAGCAGTTTCTAAGTTATATTTAAGTAATGTTACGATTGAATGTTCGTCATCTACTACCAACACTTTTTGCGACATAGTATGCCTCCCTAACTTATAATTATATTTACATTATAACCGAACTTTTTATAAAAATAACATCCTACACATTATCTTTACACATTTTTTACATTGATTTACATATAATCAAACATTCACTTCTTACTTCCTTAACAATTCTAATATAAATTCATTTCCAAGTATGACATTATATATTGTCCATGTGTAATTAAAAAGGTGAACCTAGCATTTCATTTTGCCAGGCTCACCTACATTTATCGTCTTATTTTAAATTTTTAATTAATTCATCTGCAAAAGCTGAAGTTGAAACTTCTTCAGCACCATCCATTAATCGAGCAAAATCATAAGTTACAACTTTTGAAGCAATAGTATCTTCAATAGAATCTGTAATCTTATCTGCCGCTTCTTGCCATCCTAAATGTTCTAACATTAGTACAGAACTTAAAATAACAGAAGATGGATTCACTTTATTTAAGCCAGCATATTTTGGTGCAGTACCATGAGTTGCTTCAAAGATTGCATGACCTGTTTCATAATTAATATTTGCACCTGGAGCAATACCTATACCACCAACTTGTGCTGCTAATGCATCTGAAATATAATCACCATTCAAATTCATTGTCGCTACAACATCATGCTCAGCTGGGCGAGTTAAAATTTGTTGTAAGAAGATATCAGCAATTGAGTCTTTAATGATGATTTTGCCTTCTTTTTCAGCTTTTTCTTGTGCAGCATTTGCAGCATCTTTACCTTCTTTTTCAGCAATTTCATCATATTGTTGCCATGTGAAAACTTTATCTCCAAACTCGTTTAGCGCTAAATCGTAACCCCATTGTTTAAATGAACCTTCAGTAAATTTCATAATATTACCTTTATGAACTAAAGTTACTGATTTACGATTATTATCAATCGCATATTGGATTGCTGCTCTAACTAAACGCTCTGTTCCTTCTTTAGAAACTGGTTTAATACCAATTCCTGAAGTTTCTGGGAATCTAATATTCGTAGCTCCCATTTCGTTTTGCAAGAAGTCAATTACTTTTTTAACCTCAGGTGTCCCTTCTTTAAATTCAATACCAGCATAGATATCTTCAGTATTTTCACGGAAAATAACCATATCAACATCTTGAGGACGTTTAACCGGTGAAGGCACCCCTTTAAACCAACGTACAGGTCTTAAACAAGTAAATAAATCTAACTCTTGGCGTAATGCTACATTTAATGATCTAATTCCCCCACCGATTGGCGTTGTTAATGGCCCTTTAACTGCTATTAAATATTCTTTAATTGTGTCAAGTGTTTCTTGTGGTAACCATTCGCCAGTTTTATCAAATGCTTTTTGACCTGCTAATACTTCTTTCCATTCAATACGTTTTTCACCGTTATATGCCTTGTCAACTGCGGCATCTATAACACGACTTGCTGCCTCCCAAATATCTGGTCCAATACCATCACCAATAATAAATGGAATAATTGGTTCATTTGGTACGTTTAATCCTTCAGTTCCTTGAGTAATTTTTTCTGCAGTCATAGTTATTTTACCTCCAAAATTTACATCTTCATTTTTATTTTGTTTCGATTAATTTCTTTCTTCAAGCGGGATATATTTACGATTAGTTTCGCCAATATATTTTGCTCTAGGACGCATAATTCTGTTGTCTTTGTATTGTTCTAAAATGTGAGCAATCCATCCTGCAGAACGACTCACTGCAAAGATTGGTGTGAATAAATCATGTGGTATTTCCATACAGTGATAAACACTTGCACTATAAAAGTCAACATTAGGAATTAAGCCTTTTTCTTCAGCCATTCTCTTTTCCATTTTCACTGACATTTCAAATAATTCTTCACGACCAGCATCTTTCGTAATTTGACGGCTCATTTCTCTTAAGTATTTTGCTCTAGGATCGCCATCTTTATATACGCGATGTCCAAATCCCATAACTTTTTCTTTATTAGCAAATCTTTCATCTAAATATTTATCAACATTATCGATTGACCCAATTTCAGACAACATTGTCATAACTTGTTCATTCGCGCCACCATGTAATGGACCTTTTAGTGAGCCTACAGCAGCTACAATTCCTGAATACATATCTGATAATGATGATACCGCACAACGTGCTGTAAATGCTGATGCGTTCAACTCATGATCAGCATGTAAAATAAGTGCTTTATTGAATGCCTCAACTTCAATATCTGTTGGTATTTCCCCACGTAACATATATAAGAAGTTTGCTGCATAACTTAAGTCTGGATTTGGCTTAAGCGGCTCTTTGTCTTGTCTCACTCTAGCAAAAGCTGTAACTAATGAAGCAACTTTAGCTTGAATTCGCATTGCTCTTTCATAACGATTTTCATCTGATTCGTTCTCTGCATCCGGATCAAAATGAGCAATATATGATAGCGACGTACGTAATGCTGTCATCGGATGCACATGATCAGTTACATACTCCTCAAAATGTGTATATACACGAGGATTTAATGTCATGTATTGATTTAATTTCCCCTTTAAATGAGCTAGCTCTTCTTTATTTGGCAATCTGTAATTCCATAAAAGAAAAATTACTTCTTCAAATTGCGCATTTTCAGCTAGATCATCAATATCATAGCCAGCATAAGTTAATTGACTATCAATAATTGAACTTATTTTAGTCTCCGCTGCGATAACCCCTTCTAAACCTCTTTGTAATTCTGCCATGATAAATTTCCCCTTTACTGTTTCTTTATGAAATGGCTTTCAACTAATATTATAGCTAAACGTTATTCGTTTGTGAAATATAAAAACTGGCATTATATATGCAGCAACTATTTTGTAAATCTATGCAAATGTCACATAATAGCCACAAATAGCACCATATAAGCTTTTTCAGGTTGCACTTTATCAACATTTTTTCTAATTAAATAAAAATTTCAATTGGTTATTATATATGATTATAAAATCCAAAGTATATTAACATGGAATTTTACACATTTTTACCAAAAATAATTGTATATATCTTAATATAGGTGCATAATAAACATATCTATATTTAAGGGAGATGTCTTATGGCTGAAAAATTACAAAGGGAACTTAGCAATCGCCACATACAACTAATTGCTATCGGTGGCGCGATTGGTACTGGCCTATTCCTAGGTGCTGGTCAAACGATTGCATTGACTGGTCCTTCTATATTACTAACATATATCATTATTGGATTTATGTTATTTATGTTTATGCGAGGTTTAGGTGAAATTATAATTCAAAACACTGAATTTAAATCATTCGCAGATGTAACAAATACATACATCGGGCCTTTTGCAGGATTCGTTACAGGCTGGACATATTGGTTCTGTTGGATTATCACAGGTATGGCTGAAGTAACAGCTGTAGCTAAATATGTGAGCTTTTGGTTCCCAGAAATTCCAAACTGGTTAAGTGCACTATTTTGTGTATTAGTGTTAATGTCATTTAACTTACTAAGTGCGAAACTTTTTGGAGAGTTAGAATTTTGGTTTTCTATCATTAAAATAGCGACAATTATTGGTTTAATCGTTGTTGGCTTCTTTATGATTTTATTCGCATTCAAAACACAATTTGGGCATGCTAGTATTACAAACTTATACGAACATGGCGTATTTCCTAAAGGTGCATCTGGATTCTTTATGTCATTCCAAATGGCATTGTTCTCATTTGTTGGTATTGAAATGATTGGTGTTACTGCAGGTGAAACAAAAGATCCAGTTAAAACGATTCCTAAAGCGATTAATAGTGTTCCTATTAGAATTTTAATATTCTATGTTGGTGCATTAGCAGTTATCATGTCAATTATTCCATGGCAACAAGTTGACCCTGATAACAGTCCTTTCGTTAAATTATTCGCGTTAATTGGTATTCCATTCGCTGCAGGTCTAATCAATTTTGTAGTGTTAACTGCTGCTGCTTCATCATGTAACAGTGGTATTTTCTCAAATAGCCGTATGCTTTATGGATTATCAAGTCAACAACAGGCACCACCTAACTTTTCTAAAACAAATAAGTATGGGGTCCCACACATTGCAATTTTTGCATCATCTGCATTATTGCTAGTAGCAGCATTATTAAACTATATTTTCCCTGACGCAACAAAAGTATTTACTTATGTAACTACAATCTCAACTGTATTATTCTTAGTTGTATGGGGATTGATTATCATTGCATATATCAACTATAGTCGTAAAAATCCAGACCTTCATAAAAAAGCAACATATAAATTATTTGGCGGAAAATACATGGGCTATTTAATTTTAATCTTCTTTATATTTGTGTTTGGATTACTATTTATTAATGTTGAAACACGACGCGCGATATACTTTATACCTATTTGGTTTATATTATTAGCGTTTATGTACCTAAGATATAAACGTATCGCTGCTAAAACGAATAACTAATACCAAATTAAAACCTCGTTGATTTTGATTCAACGAGGTTTTATTATGCACATTTATATCATTCGACTATGAATTAACTACAAATATAACGCTTAATGCAGGCTAATACTTTCATTAAAGTCTCTTAACATAAAACTTAATGCGGGCTGACTAGTAAAATTAAATCTAATATATCATACAAAAAACACTTACTATCGAATAATTCTAATAGAAATTGCCTGTTTTTCATTGTCAATAAACCTATTATTTTAGCCTAATTTATTAAACAATTTAAAAATGATTATACCCTAAACATACCATCATTAATTAAGAAACCACTATTGGTTTATGATATGACAGAAGAATATTTTCTTACTATTATTTTAATAAAAATGTAACACCTAACTTTTAAACACCTAAAAAAGCCTCTCCATTTGAAATGAATGGAGAGACTTTTTAAATTATGAATTATAGTACGTTTGCATAACCTTCAAAGATTTTACCTTGAGCAGCATCAATCGTAACTAATACGTTATTATTTATGTTTTTAACAGCTTTTTCTACGCCAACAACTGTTGGAATTCCTTTTTCTAATCCAACAATTGCACTTGGTGAAGTGATGCCATTTTCTTCTGTAATTAAGCCTAAAGCTTTTTCTACATATGGTACAAATGTTTCATCAATTGAGTTTGTAACGATGACTTTATCAGATAAATCTTTACCTTCTAAGTCTTTTACTGTTTCAGCAACTAATGTAGTACCTACTACAGAGCCACGTCCAATACCTTGTCCACTAGCAATTTCATCGCCAACTAAATGAATTTTCATCATATTAGTTGTTCCAGTTTCACCAGTTGGTACACCAGCAGTAATAATGATTAAATCACCATTTGATACTCTGCCTGTTTCAACTGCTGTAGCTACTGCATTATTTAATAATGCATCCGTACTTTTACGTCCTTTTTTAACTACAGGTTGCACACCCCATACGATTGAACATTGACGTGCAGTTTCTTCACTTGGCGTTACTGCAATGATATCTGAATGTGGACGGTATTTAGAAATTGTACGTGCTGTTGAACCACTTTCAGTAGCTGCCACGATAGCTTTAACATTTAAGTTTAAAGCTGTGTGCGCAACTGAAATACCAATTGCATTCACTAATGAAGTTTCAACTAATTTTGTACGATCTGATAATAATTTTTTGTAGTCTTGAGCAGCTTCAGCTGATACAGCAATATTTCTCATTGTTTTAACAGCTTCTTCTGGGTATAAACCAGCTGCAGTTTCACCAGATAACATAACTGCATCTGTACCATCATAGATAGCATTGGCAACGTCACTTGCTTCGGCACGTGTAGCACGAGGATTACGTTGCATAGAATCTAACATTTGAGTTGCAGTAATTACTGGTTTACCTAATTTGTTACATTGTCTGATTAAGTCTTTTTGAACCATTGGCACTTTTTCAGGTGGGATTTCAACACCCATGTCTCCACGAGCAACCATCAAACCATCAGATACTTCAAGAATTTCTGCAATATTATCAATACCTTCTTGGTTTTCAATTTTAGGGAATACTGAAATATTAGCATTTTGTTCTTCTAAGATTTCACGAATTTCTAAAACATCACTAGGACGACGTACAAAACTTGCTGCGATAAAGTCTACATTTTCTTTAATACCGAAACGAATATCTTCAGCATCTTTTTCAGTAATACCAGGTAAGCTAACTCTTACTCCAGGTAAGTTAACACCTTTTTTGTTTTTAAGTTCACCTGAGTTTAAAATGTCACATTTTACTTCTTTTTTGTCATGATCAATATCTTTAACTTGTAATTCAATTAAACCATCATCAAGTAAAATGTATGAACCTACTTGAACATCGTTAATTAAGTTTTCATATGTTACTGAGAACTTTTCAGGTGTTCCTTCAACTTCATTCATGCTAACGATAACTTCGTTACCACGCTCAAGTTCAATGATACCGTCTTTCATATTATGCGTACGAATTTCTGGACCTTTCGTATCTAATAAAATTGCTACAATTTTATCTAAGCGTTTAGCTACTTTACGAATTGTATCAATTCTACCTTTGTGTTCTTCATGACTACCATGTGAAAAGTTTAATCGTGCTACGTTCATACCAGCATTGATTAATTTTTCAATCATTTCTTCTGATTCTGAAGCTGGTCCAATTGTACATACAATTTTAGTTTTTCTCATTTTATAATTCCTCCTGAAATCTTATATAGATAACTTGTTAGCAAGTTCGTATAGGCTATAATCAAATTTATGGTCTTTACCATCGAAAATTTCATCAAATGATGTCGCTACTATTTTATTATTTTTAATACCGACACCTTTAGCTGTTTCACCTTCCATTAATAAGTCTACAGCAAAACCACCTAAACGTGATGCTAATACTCTATCCGCACCTGTCGGACTACCACCACGTTGAACGTGACCTAAAACAGAAACTCTATTATCGACATTAATGTATTCTGATAATTCTTTTTGGCACTCTTGCGCTGTCATACATCCTTCAGCTACAAGAACGATTGAGTGTTTTTTACCGCGTTTAATACCTTGTTCAATTTTATCAGCTATTTCTTTAATATCTGTTTTCACTTCTGGTACTACAATTGTTTCAGCACCTACTGATAATCCAGCCCACAATGCTAAGTCTCCACAATCACGTCCCATAGCTTCAATGATAAACGTTCGAGCATGACTTGATGCAGTGTCTCTAATTTTATCTACTAAACCAATAATTGTGTTTAATGCTGTGTCGAATCCAATTGTAAAATCAGTACCATTGATATCATTGTCAATCGTACCAGGAATACCGATAGTTTGAATTTCTTTGCATTCTTCACTAATGCGTTGCGCTCCTCGATAACTACCGTCTCCACCAATAACTACAAGTCCTTCAATGCCTCTTTTACGTAAGTTTTCAATAGCAACTTTACGTACTTCTTGTTCTTTAAACTCTGGACACCTTGCTGAATACAAGAATGTACCTCCACGTTGAATCGTATCCCCAACTGAACCTAATTCAAGCTTATGGATATCATCATTTAACAATCCTTGATAACCATGATACACACCATAAACTTCAATTTCGTTGTAAATTGCTGTACGAACAACTGCTCTTACGGCAGCATTCATTCCAGGTGAATCTCCACCACTTGTTAAAACTGCAATTTTCTTCATGACGACATACCTTTCTATAACTGATTTATCTTTAACTCTAAATTACCACAAATTCATATGTCATTCCATCAAAACTAATGTATTGAATTGATGTAAACGTTTTAAATAATGAATTTTATTTTAACTTAATTAAAAAAAGATTAATAGCCACAATTTTGACTACTAATCTTAATGAAAATAAAGTATAGGTTTATTATAATGTATATTACCAAAACTTCATTTTGATACTCAATAATTCAATTTAATTAGCACTATAATAAATAATAATGCCAAATATGTGCTCCTTATTATTCAATATAAGAACCAATATTTCGGAATTTTTCAAACCGATCATTAGCAATTTCATCACGAGTCAATTTTTCAAGCGAATCTAATTGTTCTACAAATGCAGTTTTAATTGCTAATGCTTGTTTTTCAATATCTTTATGTGCACCGCCTAATGGCTCAGAAATAACATCATCAATGATACCAAGTTGCTTAATATCATGTGCAGTGATTTTCATCGTTTCAGCTGCAATTTTGGCTAAATTGCTATCTTTCCATAATAACGCAGCTGCGCCTTCTGGAGAAATTACAGAGTATGTACTATTTTCAAGCATCAATACTTTATTAGCAATTCCGATGCCTAGTGCGCCTCCACTACCACCTTCACCAATGACAACAGCAATAACTGGCACTTTTAGAGAAGCCATTTCAATTAAATTTGTTGCAATAGACTCACTTTGTCCACGCTCTTCAGCAGCTTTACCAGGGTATGCACCTTTGGTATCTATAAATGTAAAAATTGGTCGATTGAACTTCTCGGCTTGTTTCATTAAACGTAATGCTTTTCGATAACCTTCAGGATGAGCCATACCAAAGTTGCGATAAATATTATCTTTAGTATCTTTACCACGTTGTTGCCCAATCACTGTAACGGCACGACCATTTAAAAAGCCGATACCACCAATCATAGCTGGATCATCTCTAAAGTTACGATCACCATGAAGCTCCATAAACGAATCAAAAATATAAGGAATATAATCTAAAGACGTCGGTCTTTCTTGTAGGCGTGCAATTTGCACACGATCCCAAGGTTTTAAGTTTGTATAAACTTTTTTCGTCTCTCTTTCTAATGACGCTTCAAGCATGTCAATTTCTTCTTGTAAATCCACATCATTTTTATCTTGAGATTCTTTTAATGATTCAATTTTATTTCGAATTTCAAAAAGTGGTTTTTCAAAATCTAACATTATTTAGTCACCTCTTGATGGATTTTTAGAATTTCAGATAATGTTTGACGCATTTCTTTACGATGTACAACTTTATCTAATTGTCCATGCTCTAATAAAAATTCTGCCGTTTGGAAATCATCAGGTAATTTTTCATTAATTGTTTGTTCAATAACACGACGACCTGCGAAACCAATTAATGCCTTAGGCTCACTTAAGTTAATATCACCAACTGATGCAAAGCTTGCTGATACACCACCAGTTGTTGGATGCGTTAAATATGAAATATAAAGTAAGCCGGCATCTGAATGACGTTTTAAAGAAACACTCGTTTTACCCATTTGCATTAACGAAATAATCCCTTCTTGCATACGCGCACCACCACTTGCAGAAAATAGTATAAACGGCAAACGATGCTCCGTACAGTAATCAATAATTCGACAAATTTTTTCGCCAATTACTGATCCCATACTTCCCATTCTAAAACGAGAATCCATGACAGCAACGCCATATTTCATACCTTCTAATTCTGCTGTCCCAGTAACTACAGCTTCTTTAAGACCTGTCTTTTGTTGGTCTTTTTCAATTTTTTCTAAATAACTTGGAAAATCTAATGGATTCGCAGAGGTCATTCCCTTATCGAATTCTGTAAATGATCCTTCATCAGAAATTGCTTCAATACGTTTATATGCTGTTAGAGCAATATGATGATCACAATTAAAGCACACATTTAAATTTTCAGCTAATTCTTTTGTGTACATAATCTTCTTACATTTCGGACACTTAGTCATAATGCCTGCAGGTACATCATTATTTTTAGAGTCTTGCACTGTAAGATATTTCTTTTTCTTTGTTCGATTAAAAAAATCTTTAAACATAGGAAAACCTCCAAATAACCTCTGTTCTAACCATTTAGAGCCTTAAACTGAACTTGACCAGTTAAAAACGGGTTGAAATTTATTTGATTTATATTCGATTAATTATTGAATGTTTATCATAAACTTTCATTTTCATCACTTTAATGACTCTTTATTGCTCATTTTTATGCAATCACATACAATTAAACTTTTAAAATTTTATTGTAAATCTGTCAGTTTCATTGTTTTATCATACACATCTTGTGGATCAACTTCAATTCTAGCTACACCAGACTCCATTGCTGCTTTCGCAACATTACGTGCAACAGATGGTGCAACACGTTTATCAAATGGTCCTGGAATACAATAATCTGCATTTAATTCATCACTATTTATTAAATCAGCGATTGCTTCTACTGCTGCTTTTTTCATTTCTTCATTAATGTGAGTTGCTTCAACTTCTAAAGCCCCTCTAAAAATACCAGGAAATGCTAGTACATTATTAATTTGGTTTGGATAATCTGAACGTCCTGTTCCAACAACACAAGCACCAGCAGCTTTTGCATCGTCAGGTGTAATTTCAGGATTTGGATTAGCCATTGCAAAAATAATCGGATTATCTGCCATGGTTTTAACCATATCTTGTGACAATGCATTAGCAACAGATACTCCAATAAATACATCAGCATCCTTTACTACTTCTTCTAAAGAACCTTCAATTTTATCTTTATTAGTCCATTTTGCTACAACATCTTTTGTAGGATTCATACCGTATGAGCGCCCTTCGAAAATTGCCCCTCTTGAATCACACATAACCATATTTCTAACACCATATGCATATAATAATTTAACGATAGCAATACCTGCTGCCCCTGCACCATTAAGTACGACTTTTATTTTAGCTAAATCTTTATTTACAACTCTTAAAGCATTTACTAAACCAGCCATTGTTACAATAGCCGTTCCGTGTTGATCATCATGAAAAACTGGAATGTTAGTTTCTTTTTTAAGTCGTTCTTCGATTTCAAAGCAACGTGGTGCAGAAATATCTTCTAGGTTAATTCCACCATAATTTGGTTCTAAAAGTTTAACTGTTTTAATAATTTCCTCAGTATCAGTTGTTGCTAATGCAATAGGTACACCATTAATACCAGCAAAACTTTTAAATAATACAGCTTTTCCTTCCATAACAGGAATACTAGCTTCAGGTCCAATATTACCCAAGCCTAATACAGCAGTTCCGTCAGTGATTACAGCAACAGTGTTGCCTTTTATCGTGTAATCATAAACTTTTCTTTTATCTTCATAAATATCTTTACATGGTTCAGCAACACCAGGTGAGTATGCTAAACTTAATTCCTCTTTATTTGTAACCTTAACATTTGGTTTAACTTCTAATTTACCTTGATTACGTTTGTGCATTTCCAATGCTTCATCTCTTAATGACATGAAATCAGCCCCTATTTCAATATTTATTTGTAAAAACAATTTGGTTAAAACGCATTACATCATAAAAGTAAAAAATTGGGTAAATCCGTTTAAGAAAGAATTTATGTCTTAAATTTTTAGCACAATTAAAAATAAGTGATTCTCATAAAATATTATTAAAGGCAAAGAAATCCTCACTAATTAAGAAATACCTTTATTTATTATAATAGATAATAAATTTCAAAATACTTGAAAATCAATTTTTTTCGTACGATATATCGACAAAATACTTTACTTAAGTTATGTATACTGCTTTTTGTGCTAATTATTCTTATGAATACGTCTTTATCGATAAAGAAAACACATAAAAATAATAAGCATAAAAAACAAATATAAACGTAAACTGATGGTTAATAAATATCTAACCATCAGTTTACTATATCATAATTTATTAGTTGATAAAAGTTAAATAAGCCTAATATCCGCAGGGTTAAAGGATTGTATGAAATTATTAAGCATATCACTTTTTTGATTTATATATCCAATTGCAGTCATTTGTTTTGTTGTTTCATCATAAAAATATAGCGCAATTTCATCTGGATCTTTTTTCGATTGCATAATCATTTCATCAAATTTTTGTATGTTCTCTTTATTTCGAATAATAATTTGATTTGCATTAGCTATTTTTTGTTCTTCAAAAGCCATCAATGTTTGTAAATTATTTATAATTAATTGTCTTTGTTGCCTTCTTATATCGAATTTGCCACTAACTATAAACATTTCATTTTGTGACAGTATATGTTCAAATTTTTTATATTGATCAGGAAACATGACGCCATCTAAAGTAGAGATACCATCATTTAAAGTGACAAATGCCATATTTTGCCCGTTTTTAGTCCGTATTTGCTTAATTTTGTCAAATTGAACTAAGATTGGTTTGTTATTTTGTGCATTCGTCAATTTGTAAATAGAAAGGTACTGTTTTGCTTCAAACTTTTTGTCAACTGGATGCTGTGATACATAAAATCCTAAGTATTCTTTCTCATATTGACTAATAAGTGTATCAGATAGCTCTTCCTTTTCTTCATATGTTTGTTTAGGCGTTAACATATCGAATAGAAATCCATCTTGATCAAGATTTAAATCACTATCGAGTACTTGATCAATACTTTGTAATAAAGTTGCACGAGTTTTACCAAACACATCAAATGCACCGACTAGTATGAGCGCTTCAAGTAACTTTCTAGTCTTTACACGCTTTGGTATTCTTCTAGCAAAATCAAAGAAATCTTTAAATTTACCATTTTGATATCGTTCATCTACAATGACTTTTACGCTTTGATAACCGACACCTTTAATTGTGCCTATTGATAAATAAATCCCGTCTTTCGATGGTTTATAAAACCAATGACTTTCATTTATGTTCGGTGGCAATATCGATATACCTTGTTTTTTAGCTTCATCAATCATTTGTGCCGTTTTCTTTTCACTTCCAATTACATTACTTAAAATATTGGCATAAAAATAATTAGGAAAATGCACTTTCAGATAACTCATAATATAAGCAATTTTAGAATAGCTAACAGCATGTGCTCTTGGAAAACCATAGTCAGCAAATTTTAAAATTAAATCGAAAATTTGTTTGCTAATATTTTCTTGATAACCATTTTCTTTCGCACCTTCGATAAAATGCTGACGTTCACTTTCAAGTACTGCTCTATTTTTCTTACTCATCGCTCGTCTCAAAATATCCGCTTCACCATAGCTAAAATTCGCAAACGTACTCGCAATTTGCATAATTTGTTCTTGATATATGATAACACCATAAGTATTTTTTAAAATTGGTTCTAAATCCGGATGTAAATATTGAACTTTATTTGGATCATGTCTTCGAGTGATATACGTTGGAATTTCTTCCATAGGACCAGGTCTATATAACGATGTTACAGCCACAATATCTTCAAAATGTTCTGGGTTTAATTTTTTTAATACACTTCTTACGCCATCAGATTCTAATTGGAATATACCAGTCGTATCACCTTGCGATAATAATTCAAATACTTTTTTATCATCAAAAGGAATTTTTTCGATATCAATTTGAATGCCTAAATCTTTTTTAACTTGTGACATAATTTGATGAATAATAGATAAGTTACGCAAACCTAAAAAATCAATCTTCAAAAGTCCAATTCGCTCAGCTTCAGTCATCGTCCATTGCGTTAGTAACCCTGTATCTCCTTTTGTTAGAGGCGCATAATCATATAATGGATGATCATTAATAATAATACCGGCTGCATGCGTTGAAGTATGCCTTGGGAGCCCTTCTAATTTTTTACAAATATCAAACCATTTTTCATGTCGATGATTACGATGTACAAACTTTTTGAAATCTTCAATTTGATAAGCTTCATTTAGTGTGATTCCCAATTTATGAGGAATCAAGCTTGAAATTTCATTTAGTGTGATTTCATCAAACCCCATAATTCTACCAACATCTCTTGCAACTGCTCTAGCTAACAAGTGCCCGAATGTCACTATTCCAGATACATGTAGTTCACCATATTTTTGTTGCACATATTGAATCACTTTTTCACGACGGGTGTCTTCAAAATCGATATCAATATCAGGCATTGTTACACGTTCGGGATTTAAAAAACGTTCAAATAAAAGGTTGAACTTTATTGGATCGATTGTAGTGATACCTAATAAATAACTTACAAGTGAACCGGCTGATGAACCACGACCAGGTCCAACCATTACATCATTCGTCTTTGCAAAATGGATTAAATCACTAACGATTAAGAAATAATCTTCGAATCCCATATTCGTAATGACTTTATACTCGTATTTCAGTCTTTCTTGATACTTTGCATTGTTAAGCTCTAGTTTATTTAATCTCTCGACTAAAATCCGCCACAAATAATTTTTAGCTGGCTCGTTATTCGGCGTTTGATATTGCGGAAGTAAAGATTGATGATAATTTAATTCAGCTTCACATTTTTGCGCGATGCTATCAGCTTGAATTAAGTATTTTTGATTAATATTTTGTTGTTGAATTTCATTTTCAGTTATAAAATGCATGCCAAAATCTTCTTGGTCATGAATTAAATCTAACTTTGTGTTATCTCTAATAGCTGCTAATGCAGAAATTGTATCTGCATCTTGTGGAGCTTGATAACAAATATCTTGTATCCACACATGCTTTTTATTATTCAACGGTAAACTTTTATGATCTAAATAAGTATCATCGTGTGACTCAAAAACTTCAATGATATCACGATGTTCTTCATTAACATTTTTAAAAATAATTACCATATTATCTGAAAATCGTTGTAGCAATTCAAAAGGTACATTATCAATTGTATTTATTTTAATTTCTGATGAAAGTTGATATAAATCTTTTAAACCGCTATTGTTTTTAGCTAAAACAACTGTTTCTACAGTATTTAAGCCGTTCGTCACATACAATGTCATACCAAAAATAGGTTTGATATTATTTGCAATGCATGCATCATAAAATTTAGGAAAACCATACAATACATTGGTGTCAGTTATGGCGAGTGCATCAACATTTTCAGACACAGCAAGTCGAACGGCATCTTCTATTTTTAAACTTGAATTTAATAAATCATACGCCGTATGAATATTTAAATATGCCACCATGATTGAATGGCTCCTTTCTGTTAATTAATTTTTGCACGTAAAGCTTTGGCTAATTGCTCAAACTCGTCCCAATTATTTACTGAAACACCGGAAGCATTTGGATGCCCCCCACCACCAAAATCTTGAGCTATATCATTGATAACTAACTGACCTTTTGAACGTAATCGACATCTAATTTCAGTGCCTTCATCGACTGCAAATACCCAAATTTTCAAACCTTTAATATCAGCTATTGTATTAACAAACTGAGATGCCTCATTTGGCTGAATCCCAAATTCTTCTAATACTTCTTGCGTAATTTTAACTTGACAAAAACCATCTGACATTAATTCAAAATGTTGTAAAACATAACCTTGGAATGGCAACATTTTCGGATCTTTTTCCATCATTTTATTTAATAAAGCATTATGATCAATGTTATGACTAATTAATTTACCTGCAATTTCCATTGTATGTTCTGAAGTATTATTAAATAAGAAACGTCCTGTATCTCCAACAATTCCAAGATATAATACACTGGCAATATCTTTATTAATGATAGCATCGTCATTAAAATGCGAAATTATATCACAAATAATTTCACTCGTTGATGAAGCATCTGTATTAACATAGTTAATATCACCATATTGGTCTACGGCTGGGTGGTGGTCAATTTTTATCAATTTACTGCCTAATTCATAACGATTATCGTCTATGCGTGGTGCGTTAGCAGTATCACAAACAATAACTAATGCTTCTTGATATGTTGAATCATCAACTATATCTAATTGACCGATAAAACTTAATGATGGTTCTGGCTCACCTACAGCATAAACATGTTTTTCTGGAAATTTTTGTTGTAAATAGTATTTCAAGCCCAATTGTGATCCGTATGCATCAGGATCAGGCCTAACATGTCTGTGTATAATAATCGTGTCTTTTTCTTCGACACATTTCATAATTTCATTCATTGTATTAATCATTTTCATTCTCCCTTTTTTAGAAAAGTTAATTCGCAGGATGCGGAATACGAATCATTTATTTTTATAAAAAATCATAAACCGCTGCCCGATTTATATTTCATGTTACTTACTTTCAATATACGTTTCATTTATTTTTTATTGTTGTAAATTTATTCTCAATAACTTTCCATATTACTTCTTACATACGCATAATTCTATGGTGATGCTCCATCAACCTACACATTTGTGTGAAAATTATCTTTCAATAATGAATCTATGGATATGCTCCGCCAACCGGTACGTTTTCACAAAATTTTACTTTCGATAATTTTTCTTTGTTGAGCCCCGCCCTACATTTCCTCGAACATTTGGCAAATAACTAGGGCGCTAGCTACTTTGTCGTTGTGGCTATGCATAGTTACTTCTATTTTGGCGAAGTTTCTTCCTACGTCTAGTATTCCGAAATCTACGGTGATATGTGATTCTATTGGTACTGTTTTTATATATACAATATTTAGGTTTTCAATCATTACATTACCTTTTTTATATTTACGCATTTCATATTGTATTGTTTCTTCGATAATACTTACAAATGCAGCTTTACTTACTGTTCCATAATGGTTTATTAAAAGTGGTGAAACTTCAACAGTAATTCCTTCTTGATTCATTGTTATATACTTAGCAATTTGGTCATTAATTGTTTCGCCCATTTGTGGTTGTCTTCCTAGTAGTTGCATAGACTTTAACACATCTTGTCTGTTGATTACACCAACTGTCTTTTTATTACTTGAAACTACAGGAATTAATTCGATACCTTCCCAAATCATCATATGCGCACAACTAGCAACTGTGCTTAATGCATTTACATAAATCGGATTACGCGTCATCACTTTATCTATATCATCGTCATCTTTGGTATTTATCATTTCTCGACTAGTCACAATACCAACTAATTTGTATGATTCATTAACAACAGGAAATCTTGTATGTCCTGTACGGTTTGCCATCTTCTTATAATCTGCTATTTTCATCGTATCAAATAATACGGACAATTCATCCAAAGGTGTCATGATATCTTGTACAATTAAGATATCTTTTCGTATTTTTTGATTATACAGTGCTTTATTAATGATATTTGCAACTAAAAAAGTATCATAACTTGAAGATAAAACAGGCAAATCATGTTCATTTGCAAAATTAATAACTTTACTAGAAGGTTTAAATCCACCAGTTATTAATATAGCAGTGCCTCTTTTTAAAGCTTCAATTTGTACATCTTCACGATTCCCTACTATCAATAATGTTTTCGGCCCAATATATTTTAAAATATCTTTTAGTTCCATTGCGCCAATTGCAAATTTTGATACCATTTTTGTGATACCTTTATTGCCACCTAAAATTTGGCCATCAATAATATTTACAATTTCATTAAATGTTAAGTGTTCAATTTCATTTCGATTTCGCTTTTCTATACGAACTGTACCAACACGATCTATCGTTGCAACCATTCCCATTTTATCTGCATCTTTAATTGCTCGATAAGCCGTTCCTTCAGATACATTCAAAAATTTGGCAATTTTGCGTACCGAAATTTTAGAACCTATAGATAACGATTCAATATAATCTAAAATTTGTTCATGTTTTGTCATTCTTAACCTCTTCTTTTGGAACAGTATTAACTACATTATAACTTTATTTTCAATAAAAAGCATTGAAGTGAAATGAATAAATCAATGTTTAAGCTATTTTATTTTTTTAAATTAAATAACTTAGACAAAGATAGTAAAATCTTTAATTTTAAATGGAAAAATCCATTATTATTTATTAGAATGTAAGTGAGGAGGGATGTACTAATGTATAAAAATATATTACTTGGTGTAGACACTCAACTTAAAAATGAAAAAGCACTAAAAGAAGTGTCTAAATTAGCCGGCGAAGGTACAGTAGTCACAATTTTAAATGCAATTAGCGAACAAGATGCACAAGCATCAATCAAAGCTGGTGTACATTTAAACAAACTAACTGAAGACCGAAGCAAAAGATTAGAAAAAACACGTAAAGCTTTAGAAGATTATGGCATTGATTATGACCAAATTATTGTTCGTGGAAATGCTAAGGAAGAACTTTTAAAACATGCGAATAGCGGTAAATATGAAATTGTTGTTTTAAGTAACCGTAAAGCAGAAGACAAGAAAAAATTTGTGCTTGGAAGTGTCAGCCATAAAGTAGCAAAACGTGCGACTATCCCTGTATTAATTGTTAAATAATCATTTAATCCAGAATCATTTACAACTTAACGTTAAACTATTGCCTCAAAAATTCGAATCGCTTTAGTAAATGTTAAGCATGATGATTCTGGATTTTTATTTTCCAAAAATTGTTACTTTCTTATAATTCATTTATCTAAAATCACTAAACAATAATGATATCGAATTAAATAAGAAAAATAAAAACACTTGTTAATATCATGTATCCAAATCGTATACATACATTAACAAGTGTTGGTTTTAATTTAACGTTTTTTAAATTTCGTTTTAAAACTGAACAGCTTCACCTGGTTTTAAAATTTGCACGTCCCCTACATTAACGGCATCTTTAAATTGTTGTGGATCTTGTTCAATTAACGGGAATGTATCATAATGAATCGGCACAGAAATTTTTGGCTTAATAAATTCATTAATTGCATAACTCGCGTCATCAATTCCCATCGTAAAATTGTCTCCAATTGGTACAAAACATACATCGACAGGATGACGTTTTGCTATTAATGACATATCACTAAACAGACCAGTATCACCAGTATGATAAATCGTTTTTCCTTCTACTTCTAAAACAATTCCCATCGGCATACCTAAATAAACTGGAATACCATTTTCATGCGTAAAACTTGAACTATGAAATGCTTGAACAAACTTAACACTGCCAAAGTCAAAATTTGCTTTACCTCCAATGTTCATACCATGTACGTTTTCAACCCCATGATATGAAGAAAGGTAATCTGCCATTTCTGCACTTCCAACTACAGTAGCTCCAGTTTTCTTTGCCAATTCAACAACATCGCCAAAGTGGTCAAAGTGCCCGTGTGTTAATAAAATGTAATCAAGTTGTAGTGTTTCAATGTCTAAATCGCATTTCGGATTGTTCGAAATAAAAGGATCAACTATGACTTTTTTGCCGTTCCCTTCAAAATAAATCGTTGATTGACCATGAAATGATAACTTCATTTGAGTATCCTCCTATCAATTTGTATATGATTTTAGTACCCTTTTGCTCCTTCATTATAACAAATTCTTTAATTTTAAAAATTGAAATTATCTAAATTGATACACCTTGATTTTGAAATATGAAAAAAATTGGCATAGAATAAAAGTAATATCATGTTGAGGAGTGTTTATAAAATGACAAATATATCAAAAATTATCGACGAATTAAACAATCAACATGCTGATGCAGCATGGATTACGACGCCTCTGAATGTATTTTATTTTACAGGTTATCGCAGTGAACCACATGAAAGATTATTTGCATTATTGATTAAAAAAGACGGTACACAAGTATTGTTCTGTCCTAAAATGGAAGTCGAAGAAGTAAAAGCTTCACCATTTAAAGGTGAAATTGTCGGATATTTAGACACTGAAAATCCTTTTTCACTTTATCCACAAACAATTAATAAATTGCTTATAGAAAGCGAACATTTAACAGTTGCGCGTCAAAAACAATTAATCTCTGGTTTTAATGTTGCTTCATTCGGAGATATTGATTTAACGATTAAACATTTGAGAAATATTAAATCTGAGGATGAAATTGAAAAAATTCGTAAAGCTGCTGAGTTAGCAGATAAATGCATCGAAATTGGAGTATCTTATTTGAAAGAAGGCGTCACTGAACGCGAAGTTGTAAACCATATTGAACAAACGATTAAGCAATATGGTGTAAATGAAATGAGTTTCGATACTATGGTTCTATTTGGCGATCATGCAGCATCACCTCATGGCACACCTGGAAACCGTAAATTGCAACAAAATGAGTATGTATTATTTGATTTAGGAGTAATTTACGAACACTATTGTAGCGATATGACTCGTACGGTTAAATTCGGCGAACCAAGTCAAGAAGCACAAAATATTTATAACATTGTTTTAGAAGCAGAAACCTCTGCCATAAAAGCTATTAAACCAGGTATCGCCTTAAAAGATATTGATCACATTGCAAGAAATATCATTTCAAAAAATGGTTATGGCGACTATTTCCCACATCGCCTAGGTCATGGTCTAGGTTTACAAGAACATGAATACCAAGATGTATCAAGTACAAATACCAACTTATTAGAGGCAGGCATGGTTATTACAATTGAACCTGGTATTTATGTCCCAAATGTTGCAGGTGTCCGTATCGAAGACGATATTCTTGTGACTGAAAATGGTTATGAAGTATTAACAAAATACGATAAATAATCTTCTATATTTACTTCTAATTAGTTTAAGAAAAAAGCTAGAAACTGACGTAAAGAATTCAATGATGCTGTCTATATGACATATAAAAACGCACCCTAAGTTCATTTGCCGATTGTTTCTAGCTTTTAATTTATCATTATTCAATTACCAAGGAGATTCAGGCGTCATTCTTTGAATACTAGAGACACATTCCCTTTTCATTGAATCATATTTATAATCGTAATGCTTCATCAACAGTTTTATACGCTATACCAAAAGCCTCTGCAACACCTTTATTTGTTACATAACCTTTGTAAGTATTTAAGCCTAATGATAAAGGTTGATTTGATTTAAATGCTTCTCTGAAACCTTTATTAGCTAACATTAAAGCATATGGTAATGTTGCATTGTTTAAAGCTAATGTTGAAGTACGTGGTACAGCGCCAGGCATATTCGCAACTGCATAATGAACTACACCATGTTTAATGTATGTTGGATCATCGTGAGTTGTAATTTTATCAGTCGTTTCAAAAATGCCACCTTGATCTATTGCAATATCGATGACGACTGAACCATTTTTCATTTGTTTAATCATATCTTCAGTTACAAGACGTGGTGCTTTGGCACCTGGAATTAACACCGCACCTATTACTAAATCACTATCTTTTACATATAATTCAATATTCAATGGATTAGACATAATCGTATGTACGCGACCATCAAATAAATCATCTAATTGTTGTAATCGCTTTGGATTAACATCTAAAATTGTAACATCTGCACCTAGTCCTAGTGCAATTTTAGCTGCATTTGTACCAGCTTGACCGCCGCCAATAATAGTCACTTTACCTTTTGGAACGCCTGGGACACCACCAAGTAAAATCCCCATGCCACCATTAAGTTTTTGTAAAAATTCTGCACCAACTTGCGCTGACATTCTACCGGCAACTTCACTCATTGGCGATAATAATGGTAAAGAGCGATCTGGCAATTGTACTGTTTCATATGCAATACTAATTACCTTTTTATCAATTAGCGCCTGCGTTAATGCCTCTTCATTAGCTAAATGAAGATAAGTGAATAACACAAGCCCTTCTTTAAAATATGGATACTCTGATTCTAGTGGTTCTTTCACCTTAATAACCATATCCACATCCCAAACTTTCGATTGTTCTGCTACGATTTCAGCACCTGCTTCTTTGTAATCTATATCTTCAAAGAATGATCCTGCACCGGCATTCGTTTCAACCAATACTGTATGCCCACTTTCAACTAAAGCATGCACACCACTTGGTGACAAACCTACTCGATTTTCATTATTTTTAATCTCCCTTGGTATACCAATTTTCATACCATCCACCTCCATAATCATCTTAACGCGAACATTTTGAAAGCGCAAACAAAAATCCACAAAATTGTAAAGGTTATTACACTGACTTTTCCGAAAATTGTGGTAAAATAAAAGTAAGAAAGAACAAGGAGGCACTTACTATGATTACTTACAAAAATATTTTAATCGCAGTTGACGGTTCACATGAAGCTGAATGGGCATTTAACAGAGCAGTTGGTGTTGCTAAACGTAACGATGCGAAGTTAACAATTGTCAATGTAATTGATTCAAGAACATATTCTTCATATGAAGTTTATGATGCTCAATTTACTGAGAAATCTAAGCATTTTGCAGAAGAATTATTAAATGGTTATAAAGAAGTAGCAACTAACGCTGGTGTTAAAGATGTAGAAACACGTCTAGAGTTTGGTTCTCCTAAATCTATCATTCCTAAAAAGCTTGCACATGAAATTAATGCAGACTTAATTATGAGTGGTACATCAGGTTTAAATGCTGTTGAAAGATTTATTGTTGGTTCTGTATCTGAATCAATCGTACGACATGCACCTTGTGATGTTTTAGTTGTACGTACTGAAGAATTACCTGCAGACTTTGAACCACAAGTTGCAACAACACAACTACGTGAAAAATATCAAAACTAAATATAACTGATTATATAGTGTATTCAATGTAACATAACCACACAATAACTATTTAATCAACTTGAACCAGGTGCAAGTTTCATAGCACTTGGTTCTTTTTTATCGAAGTTGAAACATTTCAAAAATATTCTCCACTTTTACGTGCTTAAAATATTAATTTTAACAAGTACATTTAAAAATATTTTAATTATGACTATCTTTAGTTTCCGGACATCCAAAAAAACGCTTATCACCTATATCATTTTATAGGAGATAAGCGCTTATTTTTTATTTTAAAATTATTTCAAACCACCGAATGTCATAACATCACGAGCAATCATACTTTCTTCATCTGTTGGAATAACGACAACTTTAACAGGTGAATGAGGATAGTTGATAAATCCTTCTTTACCACGTTGTAAGTTTTCGTTTTTCTTAGGATCCCAGTATACGCCCATGAATTCTAAGCCTTCAAGAACTTTCGCACGAATTTCTACAGAGTTTTCGCCAATCCCTGCAGTAAATACGATAACATCTACACCGTGCATTCTTGCTGCATATGAACCAATGTATTTGTGAATTTTAGAAGCAAATACATCTAAAGCCATTTGTGAACGTGCTTTACCAGATTCAGCCTCTTCAGATAAGTCACGTAAATCACTAGAAGTACCTGATAAACCTAATAAACCAGATTCTTTATTTAAAATTTCTAATACTTGTTCAGCTGTTTTACCTGTTTTTTCCATAATGAACGGAATTAAGGCTGGGTCAATATTACCAGAACGTGTACCCATTGTTACACCTGCAAGTGGTGTGAAGCCCATTGATGTATCAATAGATTTACCACCGTCAATTGCTGCAATAGATGCGCCATTACCGATATGACAAGAAATGATACGTAAATCTTCAATAGGTTTTTCTAACAATTCAGCTGCTCTTTGTGATACAAATTTATGACTTGTACCATGGAAACCATACTTACGAATACCATAATCTTTATAATAATGATATGGCAAGCTATATAAATATGCTTTTTCAGGCATAGTTTGATGGAATGCTGTATCAAAAATTGCCACATGAGGGATATTTGGTAATAATTTACGGAATGCACGGATACCCATTAAATTTGCTGGGTTGTGAAGTGGTGCTAATTCACTTAATTCTTCAATTTCTTTTTCGACTTCATCAGTAATAGCTACTGATTCAGGGAATTTCTCACCACCATGAACAACACGGTGTCCAGTTCCATCGATATCATTAATATCATTAATAATATTGTGTGCTTTAAATGCGTCTAACATGATATCAACCGCTTCTACGTGGTCTTTGATATCTTGTACTGTTTTAACTTTTTCCCCGTTTACTTCGATTGTAAAAATTGAATCCTTCAGTCCGATTCTTTCTACTAATCCTTTTGTTACTAATTCCTCTTCGGGCATTCTAATTAATTGAAATTTTAATGATGAACTACCAGCGTTGATAGCCAAGATTAATTTTGACATAAGTAATGATCCTCCATCGTTTGCTTTTTATACTATTTCATTTTTCATTTTATCATTCATACAGTTTTATGACTATACTATTACAGATTATTTTTTAGGACGATTTGTGTCCATCCATTGATTTAACTCAGTCATAAATCCTTGGAATTGTGAAGGATTTTTGAAATCAGGTATATTCGCTAATAATACTTCAACTGGCTTTGTTTCACCCGACTTTTTCTTTTGTAAAATTAATATGGATTTTCGTGCTTTTTCATTTTTAAATAAAGTTGGTGGCAAATTTAAAAATGCTTGCATTTCCGTCTCTGTTGCAATATATTTTTCAAGCTGTTTTACATGTTCACCTGTAAATATATTACTTGGCACTACTAAAAAGGCATATCCAGCATCTTTTAATGTATTAATAGCCTGCTCAATTAATAAGTAATGTGAGTAACTGTGGCCTTCTTCAAATCCTAACTTAAATGCTTTACTTCGCTCATCAAGTGGATAATATCCTACTGGAAAATCTCCAATCACAACATCAGCCTCTTCTATTGGTAAAGGCATAATTGCATCTTGTGGATAAACATCAAAAGGTATTTCTAAAAAGTTAGCTAAATGAACACTTACACGAGACAATACCGGATCAACTTCAATTAAATGATGCATCACAGCTATTTCAGGTAACACTTCATTTACAGTTGCACTTAGGTGTCCCGCACCACTTGCAATATCAACGATGTGCAACTCTTGTTGATTATTCATGAATCGTTCAACTAAAAACCCTAAAATTAGCCCAATAGAATCAGGTGTAATTTGATGATTTGCCTGTATCTTTTCTTCTTGCATTAAACTTAAATATGCAAATTGAAATGCTTTACGTCTATCCTGTAATGTTGCTTGTTCTAATAATTCTCTATCGTTCGTATAAACTTGTTCCATTGCCAATCCTAGATTTTCAATAAAACTTTGTCCATTTTCATTATTTAAAGCTTTAGCTTTTTCATCTAATGTATGAAATAAGCGTTCCATAATTGTTTGTTCTTCTGCCATATCGTCGTCCCTCTCCAATAAAAAGTGCCCATTAGTCTGTAACAAGCATAGAAAAAATCCTATTGTAATGCTGTTGACATCGATGGACACTAAGTATAGATTTAAAAATTATTATCTTAAACGCTTAAATATTTTTGTATGCAACTAAAGCAGAATCAAAGTCTGGGAAATCAGTACCTTCACTTACAATTTCTTTATAAACGACCTTATTGTCTGCATCTAATACAAACACTGCACGAGCTAATAAGCGAAGTTCTTGCATAACAACACCAAAGTTTTCACCAAAAGATAAATCACGGTGATCACTTAATGTAATGACATTGTCCAAACCAGCTGAAGCACACCATCTTTTTTGTGCGAATGGTAAATCAGCTGAAATTGTTAATACAACACCGTCTTCTTTAGAAGCTTCAGAATTGAATTTACGTGTTTGTTGATCACAAACACCTGTATCAATTGATGGTACTACACTAATCAATTTCTTTTTACCAGCATAATCTGCTAAAGTTACTTGATTTAAATCATTATCTAGTACTGTGAAGTCAGGTGCAATGTCACCTTCATTAATTTGTTGCCCTAGTAAGTGGATTGGACCACCTTTGAATGTAATTTCAGTCATAATTTTGACCTCCTACGAATTAAAAGTTCTAATCTTATCATACGCAATTAAAAGTCAGATTACAATTTCCAAGCATTAATCAAAAGAAAATTTAATTTGATACAAATTGTTGAATATAATCAAAAGCATTTTTTAAAATTAAAATCGCAGTAACAATAATGAATAAAACTTTTACATAACTAACACCTTGTTTAATCGCAAAATGAGCACCAGCATAGGATCCAACTATCATACTTAAAGCCATAATTAAACCTATAATATAGTCTACTTGACCTAATATCATAAATAATAGAAGCGCACCAATATTTGATGCAAAGTTCAATACTTTGGCATTCCCAGCAGCACTCAAAAAATCAAAACCAAAAAGTAATAATACAAACAACATAAACGACCCTGTGCCGCCACCAACAAAACCATCGTAAAAGCCTATTAAAATAAATAACCCAGCAAATAATAATGCTTTCTTGAACGTGAAATGTGTAAATGTGCGAGTATTACCCCAATCTTTTTTTAACAATGTGAAAATAAACACTGATGAAAGTGCAACAATAATCATTGGTTTTAATACTTGCGATGGTATCATTGTTGCAATAAAAGCACCACTAGCAGATGCTAAAAATACAAAACCAAATAACTTTACTACAACCTTAAAATCTACATTACCTGACCTTAAAAACTTAATTGCACTAGTTAATGAACCAAATGAACTCGCTAATTTATTAGTACCTAATGCAATGGATGGTGGCAAACCTATTGCCAATAACGCCGGCGTTGAAATCAAACCTCCACCACCTACAACTGAATCAATAAATGCTGCTATAAAACCAAAGACAATAATGATTAGAATCATCGTTAAATTTAAATCCACAGTTAAACATCCCCTTATGTTTATTGTTAGTCTCTAATTTTAATTATAAAAAGTCGTTTATTAATTCGTCTGTTTGTTGTTCTTTTGTAGTTTTATAATCACTAGTAATTTCTAGTGTTTCAATATTTTCAACTGCACGATCAATCATTTCTTCAAAATCAAAAATGCTTTCGTATTGAACAACTTTATCAAAGTTTGGTTCAGTTACTGGATTTTTTGGAGTGAAAATCGTACAACAATCTTCAAATGGTTGGATTGATGTTTCAAATGTACCAATTTCCTTAGACTTCACAATAATTTCTTCTTTATCATATGTTAATAAAGGACGTAGTACAGGTGTAGAAGTGACATTATTAATTGCATACATACTATGAAGTGTTTGACTTGCAACTTGCCCTAAATTTTCACCATTAACAATAGCCAGTGCACCAATTTGATGTACTAATTTGTCAGCAACTCTCATCATCATACGTCTTGTTGATGTCATCGTGTATCTAGGATGAACAACTTTATTCACTTGTTTTTGTAATTCTGTAAATGGAACAATGTGTAATTTAATTGGACCAACACGTTCGGCTAAAATACGTGTAAGTTCGATAACTTTTTCTTTCGCTTGTTCACTTGTAAATGGCGGGCTATGAAAATGAATGGCCTCAATCGTTACACCGCGTCTCATTACTTCCATACCAGCCACTGGCGAATCAATTCCACCTGATAACATAAGTAAAGTTTTACCACCTGTACCTACAGGTAAGCCACCTGCACCTGGTACAACTTCTTCATACATGTATATAGCATCTAATCTAACTTCTACTCTAATTTCGTGATCTGGACGCTTTACATTAACTGAGATATTTTCAATCTGCTTCAAAACTGCACCACCCAATTCACGTTGCAACTCATACGTATCCATTGGGTAATTTTTATCGGCACGCTTTACATCAATTTTAAACGTACTACCATTATCGAACGTTTGTGCAAATTTGATTGCTGCTTCACTCATAGCTTCTAAAGTTTTTTCAATTTTTAAAACCGGACTAATTGATTTAATACCGAAAATTTTTGATAATCGATACGTGATTTCGTGTATATCAGCATGTTCTTCTAATTCAATATACATACGGTCTCGCTTACCTTTTACAACAAAGCCTTCAAGACCTTTTAAAGATTGATGAACGTTATTTCTTAATTGATTTACAAATTTCTTTCTATTTGAACCTTTTAATGTTAGTTCTCCATACCTAACAAGCAAATGGTCATACTTCATTATTTAAGCAACTCCTTAATTTCCTCATAAATTATGATGAATGTTTCTTTAAATTTTTCAATATCTTCTTTAGTTGTAGTGGCACCAAATGATAATCGAATACTACCTTCAATTGCTTTATCTGATAACCCCATTGCAGTCAGTACTTCATTTAATTTATTACGCTTCGATGAGCAAGCACTAGTTGTTGATACCATAATGTCATATTTTGAAAATGCATTTACAAGCACTTCGCCTTTCACACCAGGAAAACTAATGTTTAAAATAAATGGCGAACCATTTATAGCTGAATTTATATATACACCTCTAAAAGATTCGACGAATTCCCTAATATCTTTATTTAAAGACGCTACATAAGTGTGCAAAGATTCACGATTATCATTTGCTATTTTCATTGCTTTAACTAAAGCAATATCGCTAGGTAAATTGATTGTACCGCTTCTTACACCATACTCCTGGCCACCGCCTTGAATAATTGGCTCGATATTTTGTATATGGTTAACTAACAATACACCTTGCCCTTTTAAGCCATTAAATTTATGACCACTTAAACTGAGGCTATCCACATTTTTAAAATCTACCGGGATTTTTCCAAATGCCTGCACAGCATCCACATGAAAGTGTACTTTTGGATATTGTTTTAAAATTTCAGCCATTTCAGCAATTGGTTGAATTTGACCAGTTACATTATTTACGTACATACAAGTAACTAAACCGACTTTGTCAGACATTAATTCATTAAAGTGTTGTAAATCAATACTTCCGTCTTTCGTCACATCAACATATTTCACTTTAAATCCTTCGCGTTCCTCCAAATATCTTACAACTTCTAATACAGATGGATGTTCCAATACCGATGTAATAATTACATTTGCTGTATCAAATTTGCGATAAGCGACGCCTTTCAGTGCAATATTATTTGACTCTGTAGCTCCGCTTGTGAACACAACATCATAATTCTTATTGGCATTAACCATATTATTAATTTGAACTTTCGCTTGCTGTAGTAATTGATCTGCTTGTAAACCAGCTTTATGCGGACTACTAGGATTAAAATACATTGATTGATTTACTTTTAAATAAGTATCTAACACTTCTTCAAATGCTTTCGTGGTTGCCGCATTATCTAGATATATCAAAATAAACACTTCTCTTTCATTAATCATCAATCGTTTAAAATTGTTTTTACTCAAGCATTATACTATTATCACACAAAAAATAAAGGTTATCAGGTAAATTAATCATATTTCTACTTATTTAATTACAATAAAAATAGCCCTTAAATGATTTTATTTATAATTTGGAAAGCATAGACATGTAGAATTTATCCTAGTGTTAAATTACACTTCAATTAAAAAGTCGCAGTGATAATATTGAAATTTTCAACTATTTTATTCTGTGGGTGTAAACAATCACACAGAATATAAAATCTGCCTTGTTGGCTATGCTAAACAGGCACACTCAAAAAAAGAAGTTAAGCAACTAGTATAGTTACTTAACTTCTCATAATTTGACTAATACGTATTTATATAATCTTCTATTGTTTAATAACTTCTTCTTCAATATGTTTGGTAACGCCAGGTTCCACACTTTCAAGTGCTTGTTCTGAAATTTCTATCGCACGTTTATAGCGATTATTTTTAAACAATCTTTCAGCTTCATTCAAGCTTTTATCTACATTGCTATAATCTTTACGATATCTGTTTCCATATTGAATTAGTTTCTCAGCATAAACAGCGTTAACGAGTACATCGTTTGCTTCATCTTCAAATGTATTCATTTGTATAACTATTTTAGATACTTTATCTTTTAATTGTTTAACATGTATTGGACGCTCACTAAATTGTTCATTCACGTCACGAACTTCATGATCGATTTCATTTTTCATAATGATAAATCTTTCTGGCACACTTGTTAAATTAGAAGCAAGTAATCGGCGATATACTTCTTCTTTCTTTGATTGTACACGTAATAAATTATCTTCTGCTTCTGCTTCATCCTCACGTAATTGAATAAGATGGTTTTGAAGCTTTTCTTGTTTTTCATTAATTACTGTGACATGATCCTCAAGATATTGTAAGTTGTCTTGAACTTCACTATATCGTACAGCTGATTTAGACATTTCTTTTAAAATATCATCGTACACAGAAATCAAACTTTGAATTTCATTTTCAAATTGACGAACACTTTGTGCATCAGATTCATTAATATAGTAGCTTTCACGTACATATTCAATTTCAGTTTGTAACGTATAGTTCATGTCTTTAGCTTTAAATAAGTTATCAGTAATGATATCTTTTGTTTCCTCAACATCATTTTTAGCTTTAACTTCATGTTCAATTAAATCATACATGTCATCTAACTTATCATTAATGTGAGCTAATTTATCATTCGCTTCTTCCAATTCTAAACGACTGATAAGCGGTTCAACGAAGCTAAGTTCAGTTTTCAAACTTTGTAACGTACTATCTACTTTTACGTGATCAAGGTCATATCCTTCTACTTTAAGATCACGACAACCATATTTTAAATCTTGGAATTGACCAGGTAATTCTTTTTGTGTTTCTCTAATTAATTCCGGTATTTCTTCCATATATGATCTCAGCTGTTTCATCTGTTCATTCAAGGCAGCTATATGGTTGTGCGCTTGTACATAATTACCATCAACTTTAAGAACTTCAAATTGCTCTAACTTTGGCTCAAACTTTTCAATTTCAGTTTCAAGTAAACTTGCTGCCTCACCAAATTGATGGCGATTCGCTAATACATCACGTTTCATTTCTCGATAATCGACTTTACATTTATCATATAATTCATCATTATCTTTATATAACGCAATAATTTCGTTTACATCTTCCAATTGTTGTTGATAACTTTGTTCATAGCTATCTAACAATTCATTTGCATCGTCAATTTCAGTTTGGGACGCATTGAAACTAAATTTATCTAGTAAAGCCTCGGCATTATGGATTTTTTCTTCCACAGGAGCTAGATACTTATTTGTACTCTCTACGTTGTCCTTTTTCATTGCATCGTATTTCGTTTTTGTTTCACCTTTTAAATTCAACTTAGATAATTGTGCAAGGTTTTGATCAAAAGGTAACGTTTCAATTTCATTTTTACGTTCAATTGTTTTTTCAATGATCTGTCTTTTATTAGAACGTAAATAGAACAATACACCTACAGCAATCAATATAATCACAATTATTGCCAAAATGATATATAACACCATATGCTTCTCCTCCTAATTTATCATTACTATTATAACGTAATTTTGCTTAAGGATAAATTATAAAATGAATTTATTGCCATAATATTTTCGAAATTCTATACTATTATAAAATCCATGAAAATAAGAGGTTTTAAATATGACAACAATTAAGCCAACAAATTACGCATTATTAAAGAAACAAACTGCAAGTTTAATTGAAGATGAACATCATATCATTGCTATTTTGAGTAATATGTCTGCATTGTTAAACGACAATTTAGATCAAATTAATTGGGTCGGATTTTATTTAAAAGAACAAGATGAACTTATACTCGGTCCTTTCCAAGGACACCCTGCTTGTGTTCATATACCAATTGGTAAAGGTGTATGTGGAACAGCAGTTTCTGAACGTCGCACACAAGTTGTTGCTGACGTCCATCAATTTGAAGGTCATATCGCTTGTGATGCCAATAGTAAATCAGAAATCGTTATCCCGATTTTCAAAGGTGATGAAATTATTGGCGTATTAGATATCGATGCACCAATTACAAATCGCTTTGACGAAAATGATCAAGAACATCTTGAAGCAATTGTTAAAATAATCGAACGACAATTGGTTTAAATAAAGACAAGATTCATAATAAAGTATTGACACTTTCTAGGAAAATGTTACAATAATCTTTGTGTGAATTAACGAAAGTAGCAGTTGTATATTATTGAGCGCTATGTTGTTCCCAATGCGGACGTGTCACGTAACTGTCGCTATAAGGTGAAGACACATAAAACAATATATCTTAGTAAGCATGCAACACTCTTTTTTGTTTATTCATAACAACAAAAAAGAATTTAAAGGAGGAGTCTTATTATGGCTCGATTCAGAGGTTCAAACTGGAAAAAATCTCGTCGTTTAGGTATCTCTTTAAGTGGTACTGGTAAAGAATTAGAAAAACGTCCTTACGCACCAGGACAACATGGTCCAAACCAACGTAAAAAATTATCAGAATATGGTTTACAATTACGTGAAAAACAAAAATTACGTTACTTATATGGAATGACTGAAAGACAATTCCGTAACACATTTGACATCGCTGGTAAAAAATTCGGTGTACACGGTGAAAACTTCATGATCTTATTAGCAAGTCGTTTAGACGCTGTTGTATATGCATTAGGTTTAGCTCGTACTCGTCGTCAAGCACGTCAATTAGTTAACCACGGTCATATCTTAGTAGATGGTAAACGTGTTGATATCCCATCTTATTCTGTTAAACCTGGTCAAACAATTTCAGTTCGTGAAAAATCTCAAAAATTAAACATCATCGTTGAATCAGTTGAAATTAATAATTTCGTACCTGAATACTTAAACTTTGATGCAGATAGCTTAACTGGTACTTTCGTACGTTTACCAGAACGTAGCGAATTACCTGCTGAAATTAACGAACAATTAATCGTTGAGTACTACTCAAGATAATATCGTTCATTTCAAACATCCACTTTTGTGGATGTTTTTTTTGTACTTTATTTTAATCATTTACTTCAATCGGAATTATCTTATCTCTATGTTTGTGTATTAAATACCGCCCTTTCATGTATTTACTTATCTATGCTTACTTAAAAAATAAATCGAGTTAGTTTCACATGTGGAAACTGATATACCATCCTATAAGTTAATCACTTCAAAATCTTTTCAGGTTCATCTGTAATCAAACCATCTACCCCATACTTTAATAATTTTTTAGCAATGCTAGATTTATTTACAGTGTAAGGCATGACTTTCAAATGATAACGGTGTGCTTCCTCAACGAATTTTCTAGTCACTAAAGCATAATTAGGATTAACATAGCTTGCAATTTGAGAAATCTTTGAATAGTTTGGCTTTTTATACCAATATTTACGTTTACTGCAAAGTACACCTAATTCATATTCACAACTTAATTCAAATAATCGTTCAATACAACTTATGTCAAAAGATTGGATAATCACTTGTGATGAATCAATTCCCCAATTTTTTAAAATTGCTAACAATTTACGCTCTATTCCTGGATATAAATTCGGCTTTTTTATTTCAATCAACAACTTTTTCTGAAACTTTAAGCATAATTCAATCACTTCATCTAAAGTTGGTATTTGTTCCCCTTTAAACTTAATGTCTTTATAACTACCAAAATCAAATGTTTTTAGTTCTGGTAAAGTATAGTTGGCTATACGGCCTTTTCCATTTGATGTACGATCAATTGTTTCATCATGAATGACAACAAGCTGTTGATCTTTCGTTAAGTGAACATCAATTTCTAACATATCAACATTAAGTTCCATTACTTTTCGATAACCAGCCATTGTATTTTCAGGAAATGCATTCGGCAATCCACGATGCGAAACAATTTGCAAGGTATCTTTTTGATAATTCAAAGTCATATATAAGTCACCTTTCTGTAAAACTGTATCAATCTAATCTAAACTTAAACTATCATATTATTTTAGGAGGTAAAAGCATTTGATTTATCATGATTTTAAAGTTCAAACATCTTGGCAAGGTGGACGTAACAACGCTGGAACAGTTAAAGGTGATGTTCTTACTGAAAAAATTTCCATTCCAGCTTCATTAGGTGGTATAGGTATCGGTACTAACCCCGATGAAATGTTAGTTTCGGCAGCTTCATCATGTTACATTATTTCATTAGCTGCTGTCCTCGAACGTGCAAAATTTACTAATGTAATGATAGAACAACAGTCAGTAGGTACAGCTTGTTTGGAAAATGGGAAATTCAGTATGGTTAAGATTGTCCACTATCCCCAAATATATATTTCAAATGATCAAAAAGACCAATTACAAAAAAGATTACCAAAGTTGTTGGAAATTGCCGATAACAACTGTATGATTTCAAATGCAATAAGAAACAATATTGAAATCGAAATTCAACCTGACATATTAACCCCTTAAAAATTCAGAAGCAGAAGCTAAAGTGGAATGGAAATGATAAAGAACCAATAATGATTTATTATGTAGTGGTTCTTACACATTCGTCACAGATAATGTGTACTTCAAGCATGAGTAAAACTCATGCGATATAATCGCTTTAGAATTTTCGTTCAATTTCGATTCGTGATTTTGAATACTTTTCTTCCACACAAATGTATATATATATTGGCACTAGCTTCTACTTTTGTACCATCAATAAAAATTGAATTATCATCAATAAGATTTTGCTTTAAACATTGACTATGGAACTGAATAAATAAAGATTCAATTAACGCATCAGTATTAGGATTCACTCTAAAACGATTAATAGTTTTATAAGAAGGTGTTTGATCTTGAGCTAACCACATCATTCGAATACTGTCATGAAGTAATTTCTCTATTCTACGACCAGAAAATACAGATTGAGTATATGCATATAAGATGATTTTTAACATCAAGGATGTTGCACCACGATGGTGTCTGAATTCATCGAATTCGCTATAAGGTATCGTTTCAACAATTTTATTAACATATCGCGAAATATCATTTTGAGGAATTCTAACAAAAGTTTCTATTGGTAGTGTAAGTTGAGTCATGTTGTAATTTTTATACATAAGGCACCTCGTTAATTTAGTTTAGTGGTATTTATTAAATTATACGAAGGGACCCAACACAGAAAATTCATGTTATTGAATTTTACATTTATGTGCATGTTGGACAAAGTGTCTTATTTTTTTAAAGTATTTCAAAGTAAAATTACATGTTAATACGTAGTATTAATGGCGAGACTCCTGAGGGAGCAGTGCCAGTCGAAGACCGAGGCTGAGACGGCACCCTAGGAAAGCGAAGCCATTCAATACGAAGTATTGTATAAATAGAGAACAGCAGTAAGATATTTTCTAATTGAAAATTATCTTACTGCTGTTTTTATAGGGACTTATGTCCCAGCCTCATCTGCAGTATTTCTTCTTGAAATTCTCTATGTTGTGGGCAACCCCCAACTTGCACATTATTGTAAGCTGACTTTTTGTCAGCTTCTATGTTGGGCCCCCGCTTTGAATTCAATATAGCTTGTTATGTTTGCTTTTTCTTTTTGTCAGCTTCTGCCTATATAACATTGTAGATGCTAGGACTTCGATTTCTCTTTCATGTTCGTCTTCTTTTTAGGCTTTTAAATTTTCAGAAAATTTGCTAAAATAGTGAAATCTTATTTATAGGAGGCATATAAATGTATTATCATCAACCGTTGTTATTAACACCTGGCCCTACTCCTGTTCCGGATGCCATTATGAAAGAAATTCAAGCACCTATGGTTGGTCATCGTTCAAAAGATTTTGAAGACATTGCACAACAAGCATATCAAGGATTAAAACCTATTTTTGGAAGTCAAAACGATGTACTTGTATTAACATCAAGTGGTACAAGCGTATTGGAAGCAAGTATGTTAAATATTGTAAATCCTGATGAGCATTTCGTAGTAATTGTATCTGGTGCATTTGGTAATCGTTTCAAACAAATTGCACAAACTTACTTTAAAAATGTACATATTTACGACGTCACTTGGGGAGAAGCTGTTAATGTCAAAGATTTTATTAACTACTTGTCTACATTAAGTGTTGATATTAAAGCTATTTTTTCTCAATATTGCGAGACTTCTACGACAGTACTACATCCTATTAACGAATTAGGTAATGCAATACACGCATTCAATAAAAATATTTATTTTGTCGTTGATGGTGTGAGCTGCATTGGTGCCGTCGATGTTGACATTACTAAAGATAAAATCGATGTACTGGTTTCAGGAAGCCAAAAAGCGATTATGTTACCTCCTGGTTTAGCTTTTGTCGCATATAGTCATCGTGCAAAAGAAAGATTTAAAGAAGTAACAACACCAAGATTTTACTTAGATTTAAATAAATATATTTCATCACAAGCAGATAATTCTACACCATTCACACCAAACGTTTCATTATTTAGAGGCATTAATGCATATGTGGAAACTGTAAAGTCAGAAGGATTTAATCATGTCATTGCTCGTCATTACGCAATAAGAAATGCTCTAAGAAGCGCCTTAAAATCACTAGATTTAACTTTACTTGTTAATGATGAAAATGCTTCACCTACAGTAACTGCTTTTAGGCCAAATACAAATGATGAAGTAAAAGTTATAAAAGATGAACTTAAAAATCGTTTTAAAATCACAATCGCAGGCGGACAAGGACATCTCAAAGGAGAAATTTTAAGAATTGGTCATATGGGTAAAATTAGTCCTTTTGATATTTTAACCGTTGTATCTGCTTTAGAAATTATCTTAACAGAATATCGTAAAGTTAATTATATCGGCAAAGGCATTACAAAATATATGGAGGTCATTCATGAAGCAATTTAACGTACTCGTCGCAGATCCAATTTCTAATGATGGTATAAAATCATTGTTAGATCACGAACAATTTAATGTAGATATTAAAACTGGATTATCTGAAGAAGCATTGATTGAAATTATACCAAATTATCATGCTTTAATCGTTCGCAGTCAGACTAATGTTACAGAAAGTATTATACAAGCGGCCGACTCTTTAAAAGTAATCGCTCGTGCTGGTGTTGGTGTAGATAATATTAATATTGATGCAGCGACATTAAAAGGTATATTAGTTATTAATGCGCCTGATGGTAATACGATATCCGCAACTGAACATTCCTTAGCTATGTTATTAGCTATGGCTCGTAATATCCCACAAGCACACCAATCGTTAACAAATAAAGAATGGAATCGTAATGCTTTTAAAGGTACTGAACTGTATCATAAAACATTAGGAGTGATTGGAGCTGGTCGAATTGGTTTAGGTGTAGCCAAACGCGCACAAAGTTTTGGCATGAAAATTTTAGCATTTGATCCATATTTAACCGATGAAAAAGCTAAATCCTTAAATATTACTAAGGCAACAGTTGACGAAATCGCACATCAGTCTGATTTCATTACTTTGCATACACCATTAACTCCTAAAACAAAAGGCTTAATTAATGCTGAATTCTTTGCAAAAGCAAAACCAAATTTACAAATTATCAATGTAGCACGTGGAGGAATTATTGATGAAAAAGCATTAATCACTGCTTTAGATGAAGGTCAAATTAGCCGTGCAGCTATCGATGTCTTCGAACATGAGCCTGCAACAGACTCTCCACTTGTTGAACATGAGAAAATCATTGTCACACCACACTTAGGAGCATCAACGGTAGAAGCCCAAGAAAAAGTAGCGATTTCTGTTTCAAATGAAATTATAGAAATATTAGTTGATGGAACTGTCACACATGCTGTAAATGCACCAAAAATGGATTTAAGTAGTATAGATGATACTGTTAAGTCGTTTATTAATTTAAGCCAAACAGTTGGTGAATTAGCTATTCAACTTATGCACAATGCACCTAGTTCAATTAAAATTACATACGGCGGCGATTTAGCTTCCATCGACAGTAGTTTATTAACGCGTACGATTGTTACACATATTTTAAAAGATGATTTAGGTCCTGAAGTCAATATTATCAATGCTTTAATGCTATTAAACCAACAACAAGTAACATTAAATATTGAAAACAACAAATCTGAAACTGGTTTTAGCAATTACTTAGAAGTGGAACTTTCAAATGACACAGATTCTGTTAAGGTAGGTGCTTCTGTCTTTACTGGTTTCGGTCCAAGAATCGTTCGTATTAATAATTTCTCTGTTGATTTAAAACCTAATCAATATCAAATCGTGTCTTATCATAATGATACACCTGGTATGGTTGGAAAAACTGGTGCATTATTAGGTGAATATAATATTAATATTGCTTCTATGACTCTTGGTCGAACGGAAGCTGGTGGAGACGCACTCATGATTTTATCTGTTGACCAACCTGTATCAAATGAAATTATAAAAGAACTTAAACAAGTTGGAGATTATAATCAAATCTTTACAACTGAACTAACAGTACAAATATAAACCTTTGACACAAATTAAAATGCCAAGAATATATGGAACTGCTGTGCTAATCTAAAAGTCAGATTTTTAGTCCAACTTTTGGAGTCCAGTACAACACCATCCATAGCTTCTTGGCATCTTTTTATTTATAAATTTCCCCTTACAAATGAGTCGATACATCCATTTTCAATGTCGAAAATGTTACATATCTTTAAGTACGTTTTTTATTTCTCCTAAATAATCAATGATATAGTCTGCATGATGTGATTTCAACTCTTCGGCTGCATCTTTTCCTTTCAAACCAGTTAATGTACCAATAAATGTTGCGCCTATTTTTTGAGCACTTAATAAATCGGCTAATGAATCCCCTACAATAAACACATCGGATTTATTTACAATGTTGTCTTGATTATTGATATATGACTCATATTTATCTTGTTCATTACCATATAAAGCTGCAATATAACTGAAAGGATTCGGCTTACCTAATGGTTGCGCATGAACAAACATGTTTTCCGCTTCTAACACATCACTTGCTGTTGCAATATGATTTGCTTTAAAATACTTTAACAATCCTAAACTTTCAAATGGAACAACAGTTTCAGTATATGGACGACCAGTAGCAATACCTAATTCATATCCAGCTTCTCTTAAATCATTTAACAGTGATTTTATCTCTTCTACTGGTCTCAATATAATCTCTTGATAAATATAACCTGATTTAAATGTTGTTCGAGCGGTTTTCTTTTCAACTTCTTCAAATAATTTCGAGCCTAAATACCACTCTTGATACACTTCTTGAGCTAACGTCCACAATGCACCCTTTAAATTGAATAATGATGCATCAGAAATTTGTAATTGTGATTTTGCAAAATTTTCCAAAGCTGCATAAATATTGTTTTTACCATCTTTAACATGGTTTAAGAAGTTTAAAGGTAATTCCTCATTTAAAATAAATGGTTCTTTTAACTGCTCTTTAATTCTTGATAATTTTAACTCTACCGATTCATTAAAATACAGAAATGATATTACATCTTCATGTGATAATTTTTTTAAAACATCTATTAAGTGTAAACTAAAAACAATAAATAACATATCCCAATTCGAGTTCAAACCTAGTGATTTTAACTTATTTAAAACTTTATCATCCTGAAAAACTTTTTTTCTAATTTCTTGAATGTTATTGTCATTTATAGTCTCCCAATCTATATGTGAATGAAGTCCCAAAAATTGTTTATCCATTAATAGTTCATAAACAGTTAATGCAGAGACATCAAAGCAACGTTCTTCACTTAAAAAGACACCATCTACATCAAATAAAATCTTTTTCATAATCCCACTCCATTTCTGAAAATTCAGATATAAATCATTCTACTATTTGGCTTAAAAAAGCGCAAACCCCTTTTGAAACAGGATCTGCGCTTAAATTAAATTTATAATTGTTTTTCAATTTCATCAGCAATTTGTTGCACATGTGTACCTATAATTACTTGTGTTGAATGTTGTCCATTCAATGTCACACCAACTGCTCCAGCATTTTTAATCTTCTGCTGATCAACTATTGAAGTATCATTTAACTCTAATCGTAACCTTGTTGCACAGTTCGTTAAACTAATGATATTTTCTTTGCCACCTAAACCTTCAAGTATTTGAACAGCATGATGATAATATTTACTTCTATTCACATCATTTTCACCTGGCGCAATATTTTCTTTCCCAACAGTTGGATCAATTAATTCATTTTCGCCTCTACCTATTGTATTTAAATTGAATACTTGGATTACTACACGGAAAATAACATAGTATAAAATAAAGAATACAACCCCTTGAACGAGTAACATTAGAGGATGATTGGATACAGGATTAATCAAAGATAATACATAATCAATGAGTCCTGCACTAAATGAAAAGCCAGCTGTCCAATGGAAACTTGCTGCAATAAATAGTGATAAGCCAGTTAATAATGCATGTACAACATATAGAATTGGCGCAACAAACATAAATGCAAACTCAATCGGTTCTGTCACACCAACGAAGAATGCCGCAACCGAACTAGCAAGGAACCATCCATAAACTTGTTTTTTCTGTGTTGATTTAGCTGTATGATACATTGCTAAGGCTGCTGCAGGAATACCAAACATCATTATTGGAAAGAAACCTGCTTGATAACGTCCAGTAATACCTTTTACAGCATCTTTACCACTTTGAAATTTACCAATATCATTAATACCAATTGTATCGAACCAAAACACACTATTGAGCGCATGATGCAATCCTGTTGGTATTAATAATCGGTTCGCCACACCATAAATAAAAGCACCAAATGATCCTAAACCAACGATTGACTCACCAAACTTCACAATCCATGTGTATAATATTGGCCATAAAAATAATAATATGACAACTAAAAATGTACAGTAAAAAGCTGTCATAATTGGTACTAAGCGTTTACCACTAAAAAATGAAAGTGCTAATGGTAATTCTGTTTCACTAAACTTGTTGTATGTATATGCTGCTATTAAACCAATCACAATACCAACAAACACATTACCGTTATTCATTTTTTCAAATGCTGAATTTATTTCCGATGCCTTCATTCCTAATAATGGGGCTAATTTCATTGGTGATAATACAACTGTCACTAAAAAATAACCTAGAGTAGCCGCAAGTGCCACGGCACCATCATTTTTCTTCGCCATTCCAATGGCTACACCAATAGCAAACAAAATACCTAGTTGCTCTAAAATTGTAGTACCTACAGTTGTAAAAAACATAGCTATTTTGGGCGTCACATGTAGTGCATTTAATGTATTACCAACCCCAGCAATAATTGCAGCAGCTGGTAAAATGGCAACTGGTAACATTAACGAACGCCCTAAATTTTGGAAAAATTTATACATTGAATGTCATTCCTTTTAAATAAGGTAGAAATATATAGATTACTAATCTACTGAGAATAACTAAATCAATGCTCAGTTATCTAGATATACTAACCAGCTATATTCCTACCTCAAGTTATTTTATAAACTTTTTACAATTTCATGCAATTCTTGTTGTAATTTTGCAGTTTGTGCTTCAATTTCTTTTGTAATGTAATCAATACGCTCATTTCTCTTAAGATCTTTCGGTAAATCGTTAATATCAATCGGTTTACCAATATTTATGTATGCTTGTCCCGTTAAAAGACCATGAATTTTTGTCGGTCCAACATAAGCAACCGGTAATATTGGTGATTTACTTAACATCGCAATTGTCGATGCACCACGTTTAAGAGGTGCGCCTTCTTGTGAAGTACGAGAACCTGTTGGGAAAATACCAACAGTTTTGTGTTCTTTCAATAAATTGATTGGTCGTTTCAAAGTACTCGGCCCTGGATTTTCACGATCAACAGGAAAAGCATTTAAAGAAGTTAAAAATTTACCTATCCATTTATTTTTAAATAATTCCTTTTTAGCCATATAATGGATTTGATTTGGATATAACGCCATTCCAAGCATAATTACTTCATTGTAACTTTCATGTGTACATGTTACGACGTACTTACTATCTTTTGGAATATTATCCTTACCGATTACGTATAATGATTTTGACATTTTCACTAAAATAAAATTCAAAATCTTACTAATCACTGAATACATTGTGCCACCTACTTAACTTATTTGTTTATAACAACTAGATTTTATCACTATATTTTTACTAGAACAAGACAGTCTGAAAATACATCTAAAGTTGTATAGTGAATTACTAGCTTTAATTGTAAAAAACAGACATAATTAAACTATATATAAATTATATAATGGAGGTTAAGTATGTCAGAATTTAATCAATCAGATTATAGTACATCAAATCATAATCAATCACCTAGATACAGAAAACCAAAATTCCCATGGTTTAAAACTGTAATCGTAGCATTAATCGCCGGAATTATTGGTGCACTTCTTGTTCTTGGTATAGGAAAAGTTTTAAGCAGTACTATTTTAAATAAAGATGGTTCAACAGTACAGACTACCAACACTAAAGGAGGTAATCAATTAGACAGTCAAAGCAAAAAATTCGGTTCCGTTCACGAAATGATAAAATCTGTCTCTCCTGCAATTGTTGGTGTTATAAATATGCAGAAAGCTTCAAGTGTCGATGACTTATTAAAAGGAAAATCATCAAAGCCGTCTGAAGCGGGTGTCGGTTCAGGTGTTATTTATCAAATAAATAACAATTCAGCTTATATTGTGACAAATAATCATGTTATCGATGGCGCAAGTGAAATTAAAGTTCAATTACATAATAAAAAACAAGTTAAAGCGAAATTAGTTGGTAAAGATGCCGTTACTGATATTGCTGTGCTTAAAATTGAAAATACAAAAGGTATTAAAGCGATTCAGTTTGCTAATTCGTCAAAAGTACAAACTGGTGACAGCGTGTTCGCAATGGGTAACCCACTTGGATTACAATTTGCTAACTCAGTAACATCAGGTATTATTTCTGCTAATGAACGTACAATAGACGCTGAAACAACTGGTGGAAACACGAAAGTTAGTGTTTTACAAACAGACGCTGCCATCAACCCTGGTAACTCTGGCGGTGCCTTAGTTGATATAAATGGTAATTTAGTTGGTATTAATTCCATGAAAATTGCTGCTACTCAAGTAGAAGGTATCGGATTTGCTATTCCAAGTAACGAAGTTAAAGTAACAATAGAACAACTTGTAAAGCATGGTAAAATTGACCGACCTTCTATTGGCATTGGGTTAATTAACTTAAAAGATATTCCTGAAGAAGAACGTGAAAAACTTCATACAGATAGAGAAGATGGTATTTACGTCGCAAAAGCAGATAGTGATATTGACCTTAAAAAAGGAGATATTATTACAGAAATTGATGGTAAAAAAATTAAAGACGACGTTGATTTAAGAAGCTATTTATATGAAAATAAAAAGCCTGGTGAGTCAGTAACAGTAACTGTTATCAGAGACGGTAAGTCTAAAGAAGTTAAAGTAAAATTAAAACAACAAAAAGAACAACCAAAACGTCAAAGTCGTACTGAACGTCAATTACCTGGCCAAGGCGATAGCGATTTCTTTAAATAAACTATAAAATTAAAATTTTGAGCCCACTCAATATTCACTTGAATAAATTGAGTGGGCTCTTATTGTCTTCTCATCAAATGTTATATAATCGCTTAAATCACTTAATGTCTTAAATCTTTCGTATTTTACCGGATGTTCAATCTATTTATGGTTGACCATGAAGTATTTCTTCTTACCACGGCGAATAATTGTAAATTCATCTTCGATTTTGTCTTCTGATGTCAAATCATAATTAACATCTTGCTGTCTTTCACCATTAATATAAATCGCACCATTGTTAACATCTTCGCGTGCTTGACGTTTAGATGGAGAAATACCTGTTTCAATAAGAACTTCAACAATATTAGTTGTGTCATTGGATAATGTCACTTGAGGTACATCTTTAAAACCATCTTTTAATTCTTTAGCTGATAGAGATTTCAAATCACCACTAAATAATGCTTGAGAAATACGAATCGCATCATTTAATGCATCTTCTCCATGAATAAATTTAGTTACTTCTTCAGCTAATGTTTTTTGAGCTTCGCGTAAATGAGGTGCTTCATTTTTAGATTGTTCTAAACGATCAATTTCTTCTTTTCCTAAAAATGTAAAGTATTTTAAGAACTTAATAACATCTTCGTCTGACTGATTAATCCAGAATTGATAAAATTCGTATGGACTTGTTTTTTCAGCATCTAACCAAACGGCACCTGACTCTGATTTACCGAATTTCTTACCATCTGATTTAGTTACGAGCGGAATTGTTAAACCAAATGCCTCTGTTTGACCATACATACGACGCATTAATTCAATACCACTCGTTATGTTACCCCATTGATCCGATCCACCAACTTGAATCTTACAATTCAACTCTCTATTTAAATGACCAAAATCGATTGCTTGTAAAATTGTATATGTGAATTCTGTATAAGAGATACCATGTTCTAAACGACTTTGAATAGAATCTTTACCAAGCATATAGTTAACACCAACATGTTTCCCGTAATCACGTAAAAAACTAATTAATGAAATTTGACCTAACCAGTCCCTATTATTAACAAGAACTGCGCCTTGTTCTGTACCAAATTCAAAAATATTGTGCATTTGCTTACTAATGCCTTCGATATTTTTATCAACTTGATCTTCTGTTTGTAATACACGTTCCTCTGATTTACCAGAAGGATCACCAATCATACCTGTACCACCACCAATTAAAACAATTGGACGATGACCATGTTCTTGGAAACGTCGTAAAGTTAAAAATGGTAATAAATGACCGATATGTAAACTATCTGCAGTTGGATCTGCACCACAGTACAATGTTACTTGTTCTTTATTTAATAAATCTTCGATACCTTTTTCATCTGTTTGTTGATAAATAAGCCCTCTCCATTTTAAATCTTCAATTAACGCATTTGCCATTATATTTCCTCCTATTTTATTGTGAAATTTTGATTTCTTTTTAAAATGCTTAAAAATTTTCTAAATAAAAAAACACCCTTACACTATTAATATGTAAGGGCGCTTTTGCACGTTACCACCAAACTTAAACATTCTTCTTTTCATAAGAAAAATATCCACTCTATTAATGATACGTTCATTAACAAACGTAGGATGTCTCATTTATCAAGGTGTATTCATATTATAAAAAACACTAGTTCACAGCAACCACTAGCTCTCTGATGATTTTAAATAATATTACTTGTCCTTTAATCCTATTCTTTATGCATTTTCCCTAATTATAATTAACGTTAAAATAAAAGTCAAATTGCTTAAATATGGTATACTATACGTAATTTAGGAGGTTAAAGATGACTAATCAAGACAACAATCATCAAATGAATCATCGAATGTATCAATTTGAAAAGATATATAAAACGATTAAACATATCATCGTTATTATATTTATGATTATCATTGCCATCCTGGCTGTTGCTGTGATTGCGATGTCTTTCTATTTTCATCATTTAACTAAAATGTCTGATTCTATCTCAGATGAGGATTTAATCAAAAAAGTACGAAAAATTCCTGGTGATGAATTATTAGATCACACAAATAAAAATTTATTATCTGAGTATAACCATTCTCAAAACTCATTAATTATTGGACCTAAGACATCAAGTCCGAATGTTATTAAAGCATTAACATCATCAGAAGATACTTTATTTTATAAGCACGATGGTATTCTACCTAAAGCAATAATTAGAGCAATGATTCAAGATATTTTCAAAACTGATCAAAGTTCAGGTGGTAGCACAATTACCCAACAGCTTATAAAAAACCAAGTGCTTTCTAATGAAAAGACTTATAGTCGTAAAGCAAATGAGCTTAGGTTATCAATTAGACTCGAGCACCTATTATCAAAAGATGAAATTATTTATACCTACTTAAATATCGTTCCATTTGGACGAGATTATAATGGTGCTAATATAACGGGTATTGCATCTGCATCGTATAGTTTATTTGGTATTCCACCAAAAGATTTATCGACTGCACAATCCGCTTATCTTATTGGACTATTACAAAGTCCATATAGCTACACACCATATGAAAAAGATGGGGCTTTAAAGTCAGATGAAGACTTAAAATATAGCATCCAGAGACAACATTATGTATTAAAGCGTATGCTAATCGAAGATCAAATTTCTAAAAAAGAATATGATGATGCATTAAAATATGACATTAAGTCGCATTTATTGAGTCGTAAAAAGCGTTAAATGATTAACGATTTATCACAGTACAAATACCATTCATCCTCAATATTAAACTATAAAGAACAGCAGTCAGATGATTTTCAAATAGAAAACTTCTCACTGCTGTCTTTTAATAACCATGCTCAGATAGAAATTAACAATGCCTGATGATGGTTAATTCACAATATCTTAAATTTAGTAATACAAATTTATATCAAACAAGTTATTTAGTTTCTTTTCTACTTTTAGGAATGAATAAAGCTAACATACCTAATAGCATATATATACCCCATAAAGATTGACTTGATGCTGTTCTCCCCGTTTTCGGAAGCATTTTAGATTTAATATGATTATTGTCTTTTGCTGATGCATTAGAAACTTTATGTACATTTGTCATTTTATCAGTAACATTTTGAACATCGTTTTGACTGTGTTTGCTAGTACCATTTTTAACTGCATTCATTAAACCTGTGCCAGTTCCAGCGTTATTATGTTCAACTTTTTCAGTAAAATGATTCACATGTATAGCTTTAAGTTCATTTTTATCAGCTAATTTATCTTTATCGCCCATTGGTTCTTTTCCTGTGCTATTAAGAGCATTTTTATTTTCACTAATATCAACATCTTTATCAATTTTAGTTTCCATTTCTTTAAGATCATATTTATCAAATTTATTGTTATTCACTATATTTAACGAACTATTATCATTATGATTAGAATCTTTATCAATGCTACTATCCATGACTTTGACTGTATGTATATTTTCTTCTTTATTATCCTCTTTAACAGTAGCATCACTTTGACTCTCAGCAACCTTGTTGTTAATTGCTGGTTTTGTTGCAGTACTCATGTCATCTTTTACCACTTGGTCGGTTGGTGAATCAACCTGATTATTTTGAGAATTGACGTCATCTTTTGTCTTAATATCTTGATTGATAATTCTTACATGATATTGACCTTCATAACCGATATTCGGTACGACTACTTTTACGATAGCATTGTAAACTGACTTGTCAGGTACATATGGGAAAATTAACGTTCTAGAATTTTTAGCTGGATCTTTAGAAACTGTGATTACACGCTTTCCTTCTACAATTAAATCTTTCCAATAACTATCATCTTTAGTTTTCATTACAACATATTTTTGTCCATTTAACATTGCAGTATAGAACGGATGCTCAACAAATCCATCCATCACTGATTCACTATTTTCTTCGCTCTCAAAAACGATGAAATTTGCTTCTTGAATGTCTGTTAATTGATCATTTGTAGGTGTTACTTTTTCAAATTCAATAATTGCTGATTTAACCTGTTTATCTAATTCTACTTTAGTTTGATCTAATTTCTCTTTATACTCCTGTTTATATTTTTCTGGCAATTTATCTTGTAGTTTCTCTAGCTCATATACCTGTCTTTCTAAAGTTTTAGCTTTATGATATGGCTCCAATAGTTTTTGTACATTATATGTTTCTTCATCTAAATAGTCATCTGGATTATTTGTAATAGGATGTTCAAAAACCATTAAAGTATAATCAAAATCTTCATGTGTATTTTCGCCATATTCAATTGATGATACAATTTTCACTTCTTTTGTGCCATTAGAAACTGGGAAACGAATATATGCATAATCTTTATCAGAGTCATACGACACCAATTCAACCGGCAACTTTTTATCACCTTCATAAACTTCAAATTTTTTCCAAGTTGAAGCTGTTTTTAAACCTAATTCAATTTCAGGTTGTGTTTTAGTAAATATGACTTTTGCTGGTTCAACTGTACTTGCATAATGATAAAACTGTCTCTCACCTTTTTTATTTTTCATTTGAAAATCAATTGGACGCCAATTATCATATGTAAGTTCTTTATCAATTATAGCTGGATTTTTAATTGCGTCTTGCAGTGATTCATCTGCAGGTGGATATTGTTGATCATTGCTTGATTGATTATTTGAGTCATTTGCTTGATGACTTGAATTATTTGTTGAATCCGTTGTATTAGCATTTTGATTTGTTTCATTATCTTGATTATTTGTTGTTTGATCATTATGAATTGATGACTCAGGTTGAACAGGTTGGCTAGTATCCGCCGATGCCTGCGGTTGATTTTGTGTATTGTTAATGGATGTATTGTTTTGACCCGAGCTATTAGCGTTTGCTTGATTATTCGCATCTGAATTTGTTTGATTATTCGTTGGAGTAGTATTATCTGTATCTGATAATACTAGTGACGGATCATTATATATAGGTTTAGCAAATAATAGTTTTGTATAGTCATAATTCACTTCTTTTTCACCATCAATTTGTGTCGACGATACTATTTTAAGCTCTTGCGTTCCATCTGTAACTGGAAAACGAATATAAGCATGATCTTCAGGCTCAGGACTATAAGACACTAGTGTAACAGGCAGTTTTTTATCATTTTCATATACTTCAAACTTCTTCCAAGTTGAAGCTGTGTTAATATCTAATTCAACCTCAGCTTTCTTTTTAGTGTAATAAACATCTGCTGGATTTTTAATACTGAAAAAATGATAATATTGCGTTTCGTTATTTTTCTTTAATAATTGGAAATCAACTTGTTCTTTTGGACCTATATCGTGTTCTTTATCTACTAATGCAGGGTCTTTAATTGCATCTTTAAGTGATACATCTGGTGCTGGATATGTTTTTGCAGAATTTGATGTTTGTCCAGCAGTTTGTGTTTGATTTGAATTATCTTGCGGTTGTGATGGTGTCGTAGTGGCAGTATTTTGATTCTCTGAAACTTTATTTTCAGTAGTTGTATTTTCTGCAGCTTGTGCATGATTGTGTGAAGTAATTAAAAATAGTGTACTAACAATTACCGATGCAACGCCTAGAGTTGATTTTCTAATTGAGTAAAAAGACCTTAATTTTGGTTGATGTTTGTTCATGTTGTTAGCAACTCCTATAACCTTTTAATTGATAATAATTATCAATATCAATTATTAGTGTTTATTGTAGCTTATTCCAACTAAATATTGCAACCTATTTTATAAAAAAATATTAATATATCTAAAGCTATCATAAATTCTAATTCCCAAATAACCCAATTAAGCTGTGTAATCAATGACTTATCTTCTTTAATTCAAAAGATTCATTAAATATAATTCATTTTTGAGCATGTAAAAATCGGACTGCTGAAAAATATAAATTTCCATCAGTCCGATTTAATATATAATCGCTTTTATTCTATTACATGGCTACCTTTATTACATCACTTAATGGTTTTAGTTATTAGAATAAACCTATTGCATGACCATCATCAGTAACATCCATATTTAATGCTGCCGGTTTTTTAGGTAGACCAGGCATTGTCATGATTGCACCTGTTAATGCTACGATAAATCCTGCACCCGTTTTAGCTTCTAATTCGCGAATAGTAATTTCAAAATCAGATGGTGCACCTAATAATGTTTGATCATCAGAGAATGAATATTGAGTTTTAGCCATACATATTGGATAATTATCCCAACCATTTTCTTTAAATTGTTTTAATTGTTTTTGTGCTTTGCTACTAAACGTAACTTTAGATCCACCGTAAATCTCAGTTACAATTTTTTCGATTTTTTGTTCTAATGGCATTTCTAATTCATATAATGGTTTAAATGAATTAGGTTGATCAATGACTTCTAAAACTTCATTAGCTAAGTCTATGCCACCTTTACCGCCTTTTTCCCAAACCTCTGTTAATGCAATACGTACGTTGTTTTCTTTAGCCCAAGCTTTTACATATTCAACTTCTGCATCTGTATCATGGATAAACGCATTAATTGCAACAACCGGTTCAACACCGAATTTTTTAATATTGTTAACATGACGTTCTAAGTTAACAATGCCTGCCTTAACTGCGTTTACATTTTCTTCTTTTAAGTTATCTTTTGCAACGCCACCATGCATTTTTAATGCACGAATTGTAGCAACGACTACTACTGCTGCTGGATCAAATCCTGCCTCACGCGCTTTAATGTCCATAAATTTCTCTGCGCCTAAATCTGAACCGAATCCCGCTTCTGTTACAACGATATCAGCTAAATCACGAGCTGTTTCAGTAGCTAAGATTGAATTGCAGCCATGTGCAATATTTGCGAATGGACCACCATGAACTAAAGCTGGTGTTCCTTCAATTGTTTGTACTAAATTTGGTTTAATTGCATCTTTTAAAATCATCGCAAGTGCACCTTGTACTTTTAAATCTGCTACTGTAACTGGTTTACGATCTCTAGTGTATCCGATAGTGATACGACTAATTTTATCTTTTAAGTCTTTAATGTTTCTACTTAAACATAAAATTGCCATAATCTCTGAAGCAACTGTGATGTTAAAGCCATCTTCACGTGGTACACCATTCGTTGGTCCGCCTAATCCAACATTAACATGTCTTAATGCACGATCGTTCATATCAAGCACACGTTTCCATTCAATGCGTCTTTGATCAATACCTAATTCATTACCTTGATGAATATGATTGTCAATAAACGCAGACAAGGCGTTATTAGCAGTTGTTATTGCGTGGAAATCTCCATTAAAATGTAAGTTGATATCTTCCATAGGCAAGACTTGCGCATAACCACCACCTGTAGCTCCACCTTTAATACCAAACGTTGGTCCTAATGCAGGTTCACGTAATGCCACCATAACGTTTTTCTTCAACTCATGAAATGCATCAGCTAAACCGACTGTAACCGTTGATTTACCTTCACCTGCTGGAGTCGGGCTCATTGCAGTTACTAAAACAACTTTCCCTTTGTTTTCGTTTGGTGTAATTTTATTAATGTCGATTTTAGCTTTGTAATGACCATAAGGCTCTAATGCATCTTCTGAAATGCCTACAGAAGCAGCAATATCCTTAATTGGTTGTAGTGTTGATTGATTCGCAATATCTAAATCTGATAAATGAGTCAACTTTTTTCGCCCCTTTTTGTTTGTTTATTAAATGCAATATAAATATGTAAGTTGTAGCTAAGAAATTTTACTTACATTCATATAATAACGAACTGTTAAAAACTTGTCGACTATATTGGGTTAGCGCTTTCATTTTTGCAATAAATTCACTTATTAAAGTTTTGTATTATACAACTTTTAGCACTTGATACTATTGATAACTACATTTTTCCATTCTTCAAAAAGCCTTCTTCACAAGTTTATATTAAAAATAAAAAGCAATATAAAGATATGCCATTATTGTTATGTCATCATTATCAAATGTTTCCACGAAATGATATGACACAAGTTAACAGCTCTTTATATTGCTCGTCGTAAATTAATCTAGTATTTCAACATTGACATACAATATGTTGTCACTCTAAACCCTTTGAAAGATGTCATCGTTTACCTATATGACATTATTCCATAGTACTTAAATCACCTGCATCTAAATCTAATTCCCATGCTTTTAAAACGCGTCTCATAATTTTACCTGAACGTGTTTTTGGTAATTTATCTTTAAATTCAATCTCCCGTGGTGCTGCATGTGCAGACAAACCTTCTTTGACAAATAATCGAATTTCCTCTTTTAATTCATCTGTTGGTTCATAACCTTTTCTAAGCGCTACAAATGCCTTAATTATTTCACCACGCACAGGGTCTGGCTTACCAATGATACCCGCTTCTGCAACAGCTTCATGCTCAACTAATTTTGATTCTACTTCAAATGGCCCAACACGTTCACCTGCAGTCATGATCACATCGTCAACACGGCCTTGGAACCAAAAATACCCATCTTCGTCTCTATATGCTGAATCTCCAGACACATACCAATCTCCAATAAAATATGAATTGTACTTTTCAGGATTTTTCCAAATACGATGCATCATAGATGGCCATCCTTTTTTTATAGCAAGATTACCCATTCGATTAGGTGGCAATTCATTGCCTGCATCATCAATTATAGCTGCCTCAATACCCGGTAATGGTTTGCCCATTGATCCAAGTTTGACGTCCATTGTTTGATAATTTACAATCATGTGTCCACCTGTCTCTGTCATCCACCAAGTATCTAGTACTGTTAAGCCATAAACCTTTTTAGCCCATTTAATAACTTCAGGGTTCAATGGTTCTCCAACAGATAAAATAGCACGTAAAGATGACAAGTCGTATTTATTAACAATATCATCACCTGCACTCATTAACATTCTTAATGCTGTTGGAGCAGTATACCAAATTGTCACTTTAAACTCTTCAATCATACTATACCATTGTTCTGGTGAAAAACGGCCACCTGCAATACAATTCGTGGCACCATTTAACCATGGCGCAAAAATACCATATGACGTCCCTGTAACCCATCCAGGGTCAGCAGTACACCAATATACATCGTCTTCTTGTAAATCCAATACATATTTACCTGAAATATAATGTAACAACATCGCTTGTTGTACATGTAAAACACCTTTAGGTTGCCCAGTTGAACCAGATGTATAATGTAAAATTAAACCATCATCATGTTTCAACCACTCTATATCAAAGTCATCACTTTCATTTTTCATTAATGTATTAAAGTCTATGTAATCTTCTTCGACATCATCGTCAACAACAACAATCTTTTCTAGGTGTGGTAATTTTTCTTGTGGCACTCGTGATAATAATGATTTGTTCGTTATTAATACTTTTGCTTCACTATTTTCTAATCTATCTACAACTGCTTTCTCCATAAAAGCTTCAAATAATGGACCAACAATGGCACCGATTTTTAAAACACCTAATAATGCAAAATATAGTTCAGGTGTACGTGACATAAATATAAATACTCTGTCACCTTTTTCAACACTCGCATGTTTAGATAAAACATTGGCAGCTTTATTTGATAAACGCTGCATCTCCTTATATGAATAAGATTCTTTTCTATATTCATCTTTATAATTTAACGCAATTTTATCCCCTAATCCTTGATCAACGTGACGATCAATGCACTCATATGCCATATTCATTTTTCCAGTTTTATTCCAAGAAAATGCACGTTCCACGTCTTGCCAGTTAAAGTTGTTGTATGTTTCTTCATAATCTTTAAGATTATGAGTTCCTTGATTTCCTTTGTATACTTCTACTTTCATTTGAAACTCCCCCTTTGTTTTGTGAAAACGCTTTCTTTCTCAATATTATACATAATATTTCTAATTATTCAAAATTTTTACTTTTATACTTTTACTAGTGTTAATTATTGTAAATTTTCTTTATAATGAATTTAATACAACTATGATGCCCTAGTGAGGAGTTGAAAATATGAATCATGTAAAGACGTACCAAGTTGAACGATATCGTATTAATGACAAAGAATTTGTAATTGAAGGTCCTATGTCTTACGATGATTTGAAAGCGCTTACTTTTGATGAACATTTATCATCTTTTAGAGATCCAGAAGATCAATTTGAAGCATTGCTTGAAATAACGACTTTAAAAGAAGGTAGAATTTATATTGTACGTCTAGATCAATTGATTGTTGGTTATGTCACCTATCATTATCCTGATGAAATTGAAAGATGGTCTACAGGAAATCTCCCATATTTAATTGAACTGGGAGCAATTGAAGTAAGTATTAACTTCAGACAATTACAATTAGCAGAAAAACTTATCCAACTTAGCCTTTCTGCCCCTGAGTTTGAAGATTATATTGTTATTACTACAGAATACTATTGGCATTGGGATTTGAAAAATTCGAAATTAGATGTTTTTGAATATAAAAAAATTATGCAACGTTTAATGGCAACGGGTGGTCTAGAAATTTTTGCTACGGACGACCCAGAAATTACTAGTCATCCAGCTAATTGTCTAATGGCAAGAATTGGCAAACACATTTCTATAGAACAACAACAAGCGTTTGATGATATTCGTTATATGAATCGGTTTTTCTTTTAATTTTTGGAATATCGGGGAGGGATTATATGCCAAAAAAATTAACTAAAACTGCATATGTTTATTCAGATAAATTATTACAATATCGCTTTCATGATCAACATCCCTTCAATCAAATGCGTTTAAAATTAACGACCGAATTACTATTGGATGCGAATTTATTAGACCCAGAACAGATTGTACAACCTAGAATTGCAACTGATGATGAACTAATGTTGGTGCACAAATACGATTACGTCGAGGCTATTAAACATGCATCTCATGGAATTATAAGTGATGATGAAGCCAAAAAATATGGTCTAAACGACGAAGAAAATGGTCAATTTAAACATATGCATCGACATAGCGCAACTATTGTTGGAGGAGCTTTAACGCTTGCAGACCTTATCATGTCAGGAGAAGTACTAAACGGTTGTCACTTAGGCGGTGGGTTGCATCATGCACAACCTGGTCGTGCAAGTGGATTTTGTATCTATAATGATATAGCAGTCACAGCAAAATATCTTGCCACTAAATATCAACAACGAGTCTTAGTTGTTGATACCGATGCCCATCATGGTGATGGAACACAATGGAGTTTTTACGCAGATAATCATATTGCAACTTATTCTATACATGAAACTGGTAAATTTTTATTTCCTGGTTCAGGTCATTATACTGAACGTGGTGAGGATATTGGCTTTGGACATTCAATTAATGTTCCTCTCGAACCATATACTGAAGACGCTTCATTTATAGAATGCTTTAAAATGACAGTTGAACCTGTAGTTAAAGCATTCAAACCAGATATTATTTTAGGTGTCAATGGTGTGGATATACATTATCGTGATCCACTAACACATTTAAATTGTACGCTAAAGTCATTGTATGAAATACCATATTTCGTAAAAAAATTAGCTGATCAATATACAAATGGGAAAGTTATCATGTTCGGTGGCGGTGGCTATAATATTTGGCGTGTAGTTCCACGTGCTTGGAGTCATGTTTTTCTTAGTTTGATTGATCACCCTATTCAGACTGGTTACCTTCCTTTAGAGTGGATTAATAAATGGAAACATTATTCATCTGAATTATTACCAAAAAGATGGGAAGATCGTCTAAATGACTATACTTATATACCTAGAACTAAAGAAATCAGTGAGAAAAATAAAAAATTAGCCATGCATATCGCTAGTTGGTATGACTCAACACAAACATGATACACAATTTTAAAATGTAAAATAAAGAGCATTCATCCAAAAGCCAATATGCTTATTAGATGAATGCCTAATTCACGTTAAATTATTTAGTGGTACCACGATATTCAATTCTATGTGGTAAAACAACATTTGGTTCTTCTATTTTTTCATCGTTCATATATTTAGTCAATAAGCGCATCCCTACTGCACCAATATCATATAACGGTTGAATTACACTAGAAAGTTGTGGTCTTACCATCTCAACTAAACGAGTATTATTAAAGCTAATGATTTGTAACTCTTCAGGAACTTTAATACCCGCATCCATTGCACTATGCATAATTCCAATAGCTTCTTCATCACTAATACATAAAATAGCATCTGGTAGATTGCCTTTCATTTTAGCGAATGCTTTTACGCCTTCTTTATAACTTTCAGCACCAGTGCAATTTAATGCATCACCTAATTGTAAACCGTTTTTATCTAGTACTTCAGTTAGACCTACTAACACATCTTCTTGAGCTTTTTTAGAATGCTCGCCACCAACTAAAGCAAATGATTTTGCACCTTTATCAATTAAATGCTTTGTAATTTCTTTAGCAGCTTCAGTAAAGTCAATATTTACTGATGCAATATGTGCTTCTTTTCCATTTGTTCCTGATACTACAACCGGCACAGATGATTGATTAATCAATTCCTTCATTTCTTCAGTTATTGTACCACCAAGGAAAATAATACCATCAACCTGTTTACTTAATAAGTTGTTGAAAATCTCCTTTTCTTTTTCAGGATCATTATCCGAATTAGAAATAATTGAGTGATATTTGTACATTGTTGCGATATCTTCTAAACCACGCGCTAATTGTGAATAGTAGATATTAGAAATATCTGGGATAATAACCCCTACAGTTGTAGTCTTTTTGCTTGCTAAACCTCTAGCAACAGCATTAGGACGATAATTTAATCGTTTAATGACTTCATTAACTTTATTTTTAGTTTCTGCTTTAACATTTTGGTTCCCATTTACAACACGTGACACAGTGGCCATTGAAACACGTGCTTCTCTTGCTACATCGTATATAGTAACTGTCATAATTTCCTCCTTGTAAACGTTTTATTCATTATAATAACATGCTTTCATACCATTTTCATAGTTTACCATATTTTAAATTACAGTAACATATTTTTGTTTGAAAAATCCTACAGAAATCTTGATATAAAAGCAATGTTCAAATGATAATAGTCGATATATTTTAATTTTATATAAACTTTTTTCATTTTTAATTGTAATATTTCGAGAAAGCCTTTTCAAACGCCATTTACATTTGTTAAAAAATGTTCACATTTTAGAAACAATTCAACGCGTTTCATTATGCGCTGAATTATGATACCAATCATGATTATAATATTATAATGTTCATAAACTTTGGTAAAATTGCTACACCGCTAATAAAATTCAAATGCCCTAAGCCTGAATAAAAAAACAATAGCCACCCTAAGATATACTTCTCTTAGAATGACTATTAATTTTAAAATGAAGTTAAATGTTATTTTAACTTTTTAGCATTATATAAGTCAGCTAATGGCTTTAATTCATTATAAAATGCTTGGAATTCATCTAAATCCATTTGTTGACCAGCATCACTTAAAGCTACTGACGGGTCAGGATGTACTTCTGCCATTACACCATCAGCACCGACTGCTAAAGCAGCTTTCGCTGTTGGAAGCATTATATCTTTACGTCCTGTACTATGTGTAACGTCAACCATCACAGGTAAATGCGTACCTTGTTTTAAAATAGGAACTGCAGAAATATCTAATGTATTACGTGTTGCTTTTTCGTATGTACGGATACCACGTTCACATAAAATAATGTTTTGGTTGCCTTGTGAAGCAATGTATTCAGCTGCATAAACAAACTCCTCAATTGTCGCCGATAAACCACGTTTTAATAGAATTGGTTTATTTGTACGACCAGCTTCTTTTAACAATTCGAAGTTTTGCATATTACGTGCACCAATTTGGAATACATCTAAATAGTCATCTGCAATTTCAAAATCATTTGGATTTACAATTTCACTAACTACATTTAAGTCATATTTGTCTTTAATTTGCTTAAGTATTTTTAAACCTTCAACACCTAAACCTTGGAAATCATATGGTGATGTACGCGGTTTAAACGCACCACCACGAATAAATTTTTCACCTTTAGCATGTAAATTTTTAGCAACTGCTTCAACTTGCTCAAACGATTCAACTGAACATGGTCCAAACACAAATGATTTGTTGCCATCCCCAATAATACCCCCATTATCGAACGTCACAATCGTATCTTCTGGTTTCAATTTACGAGATACGTACAAATGTTTTTCATTTTCAGATTTTTGTAAATCTGTAGAGGCTTTAAAAATTTCTTTAAACAATTGCTTAATTGTATTATCGTTGAATGGTCCTTTGTTGCTATCAATTAAGTCATTAAGCATTTCTTTTTCACGTTGTGGATCATAAATGCGTGTGCCTTGTTTTAATTTTTCTTCACCAATTTTTTGTGCTAACTCACCGCGTTTAGATAATAAATCTAAAATTTGATGGTTCAGTGAAACTATTTCACTTCTGTATGATTCTAATTTATTACTCATCCTTACTCACCTCTACGAATTTTTTAAGTATATTCCACTTTAAAGCGATAAAATATAATGTTAAAAAATATTCTAACATATCATATGTATAGTTCAACCCTAAATTGACAGAAAATATTTAATTTTCTAATTACATGACAAGTGACCGATATTTTTAATTTCTCAGTCTTTGTTGAAAAGTTATATTCTATATTGTTACCTAATAGCTTACGTTGATTAATTAAATAAGTGTTACCATTATATCTTATTTTGAATTAATATTGATGATTTTAAGAAAATTATTAGTCTCTAGTTTCTATTATAAATCTAAAAATCTCATACATTCAACCTAACACATCGATAATTTGTTTTGCTACTGTAGTATCTTTTTCATTTTCAGCTTAAAAATAAATATCTATAATACCACTATTTTTAATTAATGATGTTACAAACGACATAATTGCTCGGAATGTTCGAGTTGCCATTTCAAAATAATTTCATGATTAAATTCACACTATTATCTCTTATTATTTAAATGATTTCTATATAACTTATGGATAATTTTTAATCAAATTCTTAATGTGGCAAGTCACACTTATTACTTCTTAAAATTAACTATATGCTTAATTGATATATTACACCCAAAAACAGGTAAGCATCTGAATGCCTACCTGATCACTTTTGTTATTTTTAAATTTTATATTATATTAACTTTAACTAAGATGTTTTCTTATGCGACTTCATTTTATTTAGTCGTTAAAAGTGCGCTTTTCTATTTTACTTTTAGCAGGTTCAACTTTTGCTTTTGGTGACTTTGATGCTTTTGAATTATTATTACTTGATTGCTTAGCTGGTTTGCTTGTATTATTTTGCTTCTTAGCACCTTGTGTCGTCTTCTTATTATTTTGCTTTTTCTGACCTGAGGTTTTATTTGTAGAAGCTTTTGATGCATTTCGTTTATTTGAAGGTGTTGTTTTTTTAGTTTTTTTCTCACCAACAGTTGTATTTTTAGTTTTAGATTTCTTAGCTGGTTGCTTATCAACAGTTGAAGTGCTAGCTATTTGATTATCAGCATGACGCGTAATAACACCATTTTCAAATTTCGCATCTTTTTGTTTAATCGCATCTTTATCATCTGATGCTGTAGATGATTTAACTGAAGTATCAGCTTTTTCACCTTTCTTTTTAGTCACTAATTGTGGAATTTCTTTTAAGTCATTTTTAGCAACTGGTTTTTCAGCAAATAAAGCTTCGGTTAATTGACTCTCTTTTGAACCTTGCGTTAATTTAGCTTGCTTTTTCTTTGCAGCGTTTGCTAATCTTTCCGCTTGTGTTTCCACTTCATCTGCTTTGTTAGCTTCTTTCTTTGCTTCTTGATTTTCTTGCGCTTCTTGTGATGTGTCGCTTAAATTATTTGCACTTGCTTCTTCTTTTATTGCAGCTTGCTGTGCTTTTAATGTTGACGCATTTGCTTCTTTTGTTTTTACTTTTGCGCTCGCTTTAGTTTGCTCTTGTGCTTCTTTCTTTGCTTCTTGATTTTCTTGTGCTTCTTGTGATGTGTCGCTTAAATTATTTGCACTTGCTTCTTCTTTTATTGCAGCTTGCTGTGCTTTTAATGTTGACGCATTTGCTTCTTTTGTTTTTACTTCTGCGCTCGCTTTAGTTTGCTCTTGTGCTTCTTTCTTTGCTTCTTGATTTTCTTGCGCTTCTTGTGATGTGTCGCTTAAATTATTTGCACTTGCTTCTTCTTTTATTGCGGCTTGCTGTGCTTTTAATGTTGACGCATTTGCTTCTTTTGTTTTTACTTCTGCGCTCGCTTTAGTTTGCTCTTGTGCTTCTTTCTTCGCTTCTTGAATTACTTGCGCTTCTTGTGATGTGTCACTTAAATTATTTGCACTTGCTTCTTCTTTTATTGCAGCTTGCTGTGCTTTTAATGTTGCCTTTTCATCTTTAGATTTATTTAAAAAGCCTTCAACGCGTTCTTTTGTATACTCAACAGTTTCTTCTAGTTGTACTTTTCTTTCTTTAACCATTTTTGAAATTTCTTGTTCTTTAACTTTTAAATCGTCAGCCTTTTGGTAAACTTTATTTTTAAAATACAAACCTAGCGCCGAACCTACAAGCGCACCTGTTATAAAACTAACAACAAAATCTTTACGGTTAGGTAAGGTTTCATTTTGATACGTATGTTTATTTTTTAATGTTCTTTTATTATTTTGTTGTTGCGTCATAATTATATCCTCCTATAACAAATGCACTTAAATAAGTAACAACCTCATTTAAGTGCATTTGTTTAATTATTAATTATTTATCTACACGAGAAGTATAGCTGTGATTTGCATCATCTGCTACATTATTAGCTTTGTAATTTGCACTTCCACGACGGTAGTGTCTATTTTGCCATTTGTCAGCAATTTCCATTGCTACATTTGACCATTGAACAACTTGTGAGATTTTATCTTCATTTTGAGAAATATTATGTGTAATTGAATTTGTTACACGATCCACAGAGCTGTTTAACGTTTGAACTGAGTCACCGATACCTTTAACTGCATCTACAACTGAGTTTAAACGATCTACTTTACCTTGGATATCCTCAGTTAAACGGTTTACTTTGTGAAGTAAGTCCGTTGTTTCACGAGTAATACCTTGAACTTGACCTTCTACTCCGTCAAGTGTTTTAGCAACATAATCTAAGTTTTTCTTAACAGAATTTAACACAGCTACGATACCGATACATAAAATTAAGAATGCAATCGCAGCGATAATTCCAGCAATTGGTAAAATCCAATCCATTAAAAACGCCTCCTAATTAACATGTAATAATGTTATTAATAATAAATACCCATACTACTCTATTATAAACATATTAAAACGCATTTTTCATGCCTAATTTATCTAAATATGCATTTTGTAATTTTTGTATATCACCAGCACCCATAAATAAAATGACAGCATTATCAAATTGCTCTAATACATTTATAGAATCTTCAGTAATCAACGATGCACCTTCAATTTTATCAATTAAATCTTGTATCGTTAATGAACCAGTATTTTCTCTAATCGAACCAAATATTTCACATAAGAAAACGCGATCAGCTTTGCTCAAGCTTTCAGCAAATTCATTTAAAAATGCTTGCGTTCTAGAGAATGTATGTGGTTGAAATACGGCAACAACTTCTTTATGTGGATATTTTTTTCGAGCTGTTTCAATTGTAGCACTAATTTCTCTAGGATGGTGTGCATAATCATCAACAATAACTTGATTTGCAATTGGTGTTTCATTGAAACGACGTTTTACACCATCAAATGTTTCAAGTGCTTCTTTAATATTTTCAACATCTAGCTTTTCTAAATAACTAATCGCAATAACCGCTAATGCATTTAAAACTGTGTGATCTCCAAATTGTGGAGATAAGAAATGATCATAAAATTCTCCATTTACATATACATCAAATGCAGTACCTTTATCTGTAATTTGAATATTTTGAGCATAGATGTCATCTGTATCTTTAAAACCATAATAATAAATTGGAACATCTGCTTCAATCTTACGAAGATGCTCGTCATCACCCCAAGCAATAATTCCTTTTTTAACATTATGTGCCATTTCTTGGAATGCATCAAATACATCGTCGATATCTTTAAAATAATCAGGATGATCGAAATCAATATTTGTCATAATTGCGTAATCAGGTTTATAACTTAAAAAGTGACGTCTATATTCACATGCTTCAAAAGCAAAATAGTCACTTTCAGGTAGACCCATTCCTGTACCATCACCAATTAAAAATGATGTTTTTTTATCACCATTCATAACATGTGACAATAAACCTGTTGTTGAAGTTTTACCATGTGCACCAGTTACAGCTACTGAAGTATATTGGTCGATAATTTGCCCTAAAAAGTCATTGTAACTTACCACATCTAATTTTAGTTGATGTGCACGTACAATTTCTTCATGGTTATTTGCAAATGCATTACCTTGTATAACTACCATATCTTCTTTTATGTTATTAGCATCAAATGGTAATATTTTAATCCCCTTATTTTTAAGAGCAACTTCAGTAAAAACGTAGTTCTCAATGTCTGATCCTTGAACTTCATGACCTAAATCATGCATGATTTGTGCTAATGAACTCATGCCAGAACCTTTAATTCCGACAAAATGATAGTGTGTCATTATATAAAACTCCTTACTCATAATTATTCTTTATTTAAATCTGCTTCTGTAACATAAACATCCCTAGGTTTTGATCCATTAGCGCTCGAAACATAACCGAGTTGTTCCAATTGATCGATAATTCGTGCTGCTCTGTTGTATCCAATTTGGAAATGTCGTTGGATTAATGATGTTGAAATATGTCCTTCTCTAATCATAAATTCACAGACATCATCAAACAAATCATCTTGCGATTGTGTTTGTGTTTTTTTCAACAATTCTTTTTCTTCAAATAGATAATCAGGTTCTCTCTGCTGTTTAATAAACTCTACAACATCATCGATTTCGTCATCAGAAACAAATGTACCTTGTACCCTGATAGGTTTATTCATACCGCTACCAAGATATAACATATCGCCATATCCTAACAAGCGTTCTGCTCCACCACTGTCTAAAATCGTTCTTGAATCTACACTTGATGATACCATAAATGCGATTCTTGTTGGTATATTGGCTTTAATTAAACCAGTTATAACATTCACAGATGGTCTTTGCGTCGCAACAAGCATATGAATACCACATGCTCTAGCTTTTTGAGCAATTCGAGCAATAGACTGTTCGACTTCTTGAGGTGCCATCATCATTAAATCTGCTAACTCATCAATGACAATAACAATTTTAGGCATTCTTTCATCATAAGGTGCCTTTTTATTAAATGCTGTAATATTTCGAACATGGTAATGAGCAAATAATTTATAACGTCTTTCCATTTCTTCTACAGCCCATTTTAAACTTTGCGTTGCTGCTTTTACATCTGTAATTACTGGTGCTACTAAATGTGGTAATCCATTATATGGTGCCAATTCAACCATTTTTGGATCTATTAGTAATAAACGCAATTCTTCAGGATGATTTTTATATAGTAAAGACATCAATATACTATTGATACAAACTGATTTACCTGAACCTGTTGCACCTGCAATTAAAGCATGTGGCGTTTTAGCAATATCCATAAGTAATGGCTCATTATTAATACGATAACCCATAGCAACCGTTAATTTTGATTCGGCGTTTTTAAAGCTAGACGATTCAATAATTGAACGTAAATTCACAGTAGTTGGATTTTGATTTGGAACTTCAATACCAACACGACTTGTTCCCGGAATTGGCGCTTCTATACGAATATCTTTAGCGGCCAATGCCATTTTAATGTCATCTTGTAATGCAGTAATTCTTGAAACTTTAACGCCTTTTTCAACTGACAATTCAAATCTAGTAACACTTGGTCCTTCAGTTACATCTTGAACTTCAGCAGGTACATTAAAGTAATATAATGCATCGTTAAGTTCTTGCTTTTTATCTGCAATCCAATCTTCATTTGGCTCAATTACTTGTGGTTGCTCTAATAATGAAACACTAGGTAGTTTGATATTCGGACCTTTGCGAATCATAGGCTTCACAACTTGAGCAGATTCATTTGATGATTCTTGTTGTTGATTTGAATCAGACGCGCTGTTGTTTGCGTTTTGGTCCGCTTTATTTGTGTCATTATTTTGTTGTGGTTGAACTTCTTGTTCGTTTATATCAATAGATTGTGATACCTCTTTTTGATTTTCAAGTTGTATATCGTTATCTGTTGACGGTTCTATATCCGCATCTTGTTTATATATATCTTCCTGCGAATCATTTAAATGACTATTGTCGTTTTCTTCAGTTATGTTACTGTTACTTGATGGTGAAGAAACTTCTAATCTTTGGTTCGCGTCATCAATGATATCAGATTCTTCATGTGATGTATCAGCTTGTTTCAAATGTTCTTCTGTCTTAGTTGAATTTATATTTGCATTATCATTTTCAGAATCACTTGTCACATTCATGTTAGAGAAATCTTTTTGAGTTATTTGTTGATTGTGCTCAACATTATTTGTCGATTCTTTATCTATAATATTACAATCATTTGTTTTCACTTCTTGTGTTTCTTGACGCAATGTAGTTGTACGAACATTTTCTGATGTTGGTTTATTCTGATTTTGCTTATTTGTCACAGGTTTTAATTCAGGTACACTAACTTTTGATTGCTTTTTACGATCCATCATACGCTTTTTATCAGAAGGTGTCATAACTACATTAAAAGGTCGTTTACTAAATGACGAATTATTTTCTGTCTTTTTATTAGCTTGAACTTCTTGTTCTGAATGCTGTTGCTCCATATTTGAATGACTCTGATTAGATGATACAGAAGATTCAATATTGCGGTTTGAATCCTTTTCATCTGTCTCAGCATCATCATTATTATTAATATGAGAACTGTTATGAGAATCATCGACAAGTTTATTATTGTTAATATCATGAGCATTGTCACTCACCTTTTTATGACGTGGTGCAATCTCAATTTCATTATCAACTGTTTTATCGATATTATTAACTGGTATTTCTGTTTTTCCAGTTTCTTGAATCTCATTTGAATTTGTATGAGCTTCTGATTCTTCAGTGCTCATTTCCTCGATTTCTGTTTCATCAATTTGACGAGCATCTGCGTTATTTACTTCATAAAAATTAGCATCAGTAACCTGTGTTTCTTCTTGTTTATTATTTAATGAGTCGTTTACATCTACATGTGATACCAATTTTTCTTGATTACCATCAGTATCATCATGAATGGATTCTTGTGTTTGTTGTGTTGTCACATCTGTAACTGTTACATCATCATCAGAAAGTTGTTTTGTAGTTGAAACTTGATTTAAATTTACTTCTTCATAATTATAAGGACTTTCTTGACTACTAATTTCATCATGATTATCTGTCTCATAGTTATCAATGTCTGTATTACTAGAATTATTTTTTAAATTCTGTTTGTCATTATAATTTGTCTCATCATTGATATTTTCATCATGATTTTCATCATTTAATGAGCTCTCACCTATATACCGTTCTGCTTGCTTTGCATACATTTCATCAATAGCACGTTGTATCGTATCTTGATTTTCATTTTTATGCTCTTCTCGTTTTTGCTGTAGCGCTTTTTTAAATCGACGTTTCTGAAGTACTTTGCGCTCTCTTTCACGCCTAATTTCTTCAACAATTTGTGAAGCGTATATATTCTCAATTTTAATTGTGTTATCTACTTTTGAGAAATTTGGAGTTGATTTCTTAGTATTTGGCTTACTTTGTTCAGTAGATTGTGATATTTTTTTCTGTTGAGTATCAGAATTATTTTGCTTATCTTCTTGCACACCTTGCGTTTGCATTGATTGTGTTGAAGATATCTCCTTCTCAACGTTTTGCTTGTTAGTTTCTACTTTTTCTGATGTTTTACTAACTGGAATACGTCCGTTTTCTAATTTTTTTGGCTTCATTGTTCCAAAAATGGCTGATGGTACTTCTGAAGTCTTGAAACTTTCCTTATGGTAATCAGGTTTAGTTTCTTTAATGTGTTCTGTCGCTGTATTAGAAAATGACGTATGCGACTTGGGCTTTTTATTTTCATGCTCAATGCCATTTATTGCAGAAACATATGTACCAGGTTTACTTGTACGATATTGTGTGTGGTTTTTATATTTTATACTTTGTTGTGAATCATTTTGATTACCACGATGTCCACCTTGATTTTGTTCTTCAGTTGTTTGGTTACGTCTACGGCGATGTCTTTTTTGTGAACGTGAATCGTAGTCTTGTTTACGATAGTCTCGACGGTAATGTTCATTTTCTTCTGAAACAAAATCTTTTGATTGTGATGCTTCTTCACCCTCAAAAGTTACATTCATAGGAAAACGGAATTTCCCCCTCGGACGACTATAAATATCATTATTTTGAGGCAGTAATGAGTCATGATCGTTTTCTATATTTTGTGATTCTTGACGTCTTTTTTTCTTTCTATGAATCAGGTTATCATTTGAATCATTATCTTCGCCGAATAATTTATCAAACCAGCTCATATTTTCACTACCTTCCTTAATTATTCAAAAAATGCTTGTCCAATTTCGTAGCTGTCATTTAACACCATAATACCTTTTTCTTCTGGTGCATTCGGTAAATTCAATTCTTTCATCGAACAAATCATTCCACTTGATGCAACACCACGTAATTCAGCATCTTTAATAACCATACCGCTTGGCATTACTGCGCCTACTTTTGCAACTACAACCTTTTGCCCTGCTTCAACATTTGGCGCACCACAAACGATTTGTAATGTATCATTTCCGATATTTACATTTAATACGCTTAATTTATCAGCGTCAGGATGCTTATCTTTCGTTTCAACATAGCCAACTACAAATTTAGGTGACAAATCGACATCTAATTTATAATCAAAACCAGCTTCATTGATACGTTGTTGGAAAGCAATTACAAGTTCATCAGTTAATTTAATATGCCCTGTTTCCTCAATTGATATATCATTTGAAATACCAAAAATATTAAAGCCTACAACTTTTCCTTCATTTGTAATTTCGACAACGTCAGCTTTCTTATTATAATTTAATTCACCTTCAACAGGTTCTATTTGTAAGAATGCGACATCCCCTACATATTTAGGATTGTAAAATAAATTCATTATGACAAAACTCCTTATCCACTTATTTCTATTTATCTTTGTTAAATTTACGTCGATTTGCTTCTAAACGTTGAATGACGTTTGGATCTCTTTTTTGTTTATTATTTTTACCCAAAATAAAAATGGGTTCAAGATGTCCTTGTTTATAACCAAATGATAATGATGTAATCGGAACTAATCCTTTTGTGAAAAATTCCATTGTTAAATGAGCCATAACATCATAACCTGTTTTATTACGAATATCTGCAATAATCAATACATCCTGATGTGGCACTGCTACCAACATCTCACCCTGACATTGCGCTTCTATGTCATTTAAAAAAGCCGTATTTAAAACTCTACTTGCATCATACCCGTCATTTGTATTTATAAAATAAAATATATTACCTTTTACTTCATCTGTGGTATAAGAATTTGACAATTTCCTAACATTAAACAATGACATTTCCTTTATTTGTTGTTCAGTTAAATTCAATTCGTCTAACATACTTTCATCAATAAGACGATATGATTTTCCTAAATCTACTGCATAATAAACAGCTGTTTCTGCAGTATGTTTTTCATATATAAAAGGTATACCTTTTTTTGTTTTCTTATCGAAACTTGTCGCTCTTATTACAGGCATAATTTGACTAGGTGTTATATCCTGTAAAGTTTTATCTGCCATTTGTGCAATAGCTTCATTAACATAGTAAACAATTTCATCAACAATTTTTTCTTTTTTATCTTCATATTTTGCGACTATAGCGTTAAGTTTAATCGTGATACCTTTGTTATTATCTGTTCGATAAATACGCAAAGTTTCTTCTTCACGATTAAATTTAAAATCGACGTCTAAATGACTTAAACGTTCCTTTAATTTATCTCTCATTTGAAAGGTATTCATGTATAACACTCCTAATTTCGCACCTTATAACAGTTTACAATAAATCAACACGTAGTAACAGAGAAAAACGAGTTTTACCCCGTTTTTCTCTAGTCTAAATTACACGTATTGAGCTAAAAATGCATCTATTTGTTCAATTGATTTACGTTCTTTTCCAATATAGCTTCCGAGCAATTCCCCATTTTTATAAACTAAAAAACTTGGAATACCCATAATACCATTTTCAATACAAATATCCATAAATTGGTCACGATCAATAGATACAAATTCAAACATTGGATATTTTTCTTCTAATTGTGGTAAATCTGGTTCGATAATTCTACAGTCTGGACACCATCCTGCTGTAAATTCAAATACGGTTGCACCTTGTTTTAAAGTTTCAAATTGTTGTTCTGATTCAAGTTGTTTCATTTTTAAATTCTCCTTAAGTCATAAAATTTTAGTGAGCATTATTAAGTTCCAATATGATCAATATGGCTTATTTATATTGTAATGTGTCTATTTGGTTGTCATCTAAATTACTAATTGCCTCAAACAATAAATGTCTAGCAGCAAAATAATCTCTAATATCGAATACCGAGTCTGTACTATGAATATAACGTGCACATACACCTATAACAGCAGTTGGAACACCAATATTCGCTTTATGTATTTCACCACCATCTGTTCCACCTGGAGACATATAATATTGATGAGCAATCCCATGTGTGTCCACTAATTTTAATAAATAGTCTCTGAAAGTAGGTTTTAAAATCATTGTACCATCTTTAATTCGTATTAAAGTTCCTTTTCCAAGTTCACCTGATAGTGACTGTTTACCTTTAACATCATTTGCCGGTGAACAATCTACTACGAATGCAACATCTGGATCAATCATTTCAACTGATGCTTTAGCACCTCTCAAACCAACTTCTTCTTGAACATTTGCTCCTACATATAGTTCGACATCTAACTCTTTATCTTTAAATAACTCAAGAATTTCAATCGCTAGAACACATCCATAACGATTGTCCCAAGCTTTAGCACTATAACGGTGTTCAGATAATTGTGTAAATGAAGTGTGAGGTACAATTGTATCTCCTATCTCTATACCACGTAAACGAACTTCATTTGCATTTTCGGCACCAATATCTAAAGTTAAATCTTTGATTTCTGGTGCGCCTTCATTTCCTGTACGAAAATGTTTTGGGATATTTGACACTACGCCTATAATTTTGTCACCATTTCTATTTTTGATAGCCAAACGTTGCCCTTGCCAAATATCATTTGCTACGCCACCTAAATTTGTGAATTGTATCATACCGTTATCTGTTATATTCGTTATCATAAAACCTATTTCATCCATATGTGCTGCTATCATCACACGTTTTGCGTTTGGATTTTTAGATTTTTTGACGCCGAAAAAACCACCCATTCGATTTTCAATAAACTCATCTACATATGGTTCCATTTGTTCAGTCATATAATCTTTTACTTCTTGTTCAAAGCCAGGTGCACCATGAAGCTCAGTTAAAGTTTGAATTCGTTGTAATGTTACGTTTTTATTTATGTTCATAAAAGTTCTCACTCCTTATATGTTATTATATCATCTTCAATATGGTAAACTAATGATATGAATTTGAAATCAAGGGAGCATAAATGATGACTAAACTGAAATATATAATTCCAACAATAATTGCGGTAACCATTGTAATTATATCAACCATTTCAATTATTCAATTTATAAATCGTAAACGTTATAATCCTGTTAAAGTTCTTAATGAAGTGAAATCATATTTTATGGATGTTAAAGGTTCGTATATTGTTTATGAGCCATTTGTACATCCTGAAACTGATAAATATCGTTTAGTTTATCAAGGTGGCATCACAACTGTAAAAAATGGTAAAGATATCCATTATGATTTTTATGCAGATGCATACACTGGTGAGGTCATAAACATAGTAGAATGTTAACGACAAACGTATTGATACCTGATTTGGGCATATATCCCGAAAAAGCCACATCCCTAGAAATTATGAGTAGTGTTCTAAAAGTTTAACGAAAACTAAACTTATTAGGATTCACATCACTAGGGTGTGGCTTTTATTTATATTTTAATCATTTGCACTTAGATCAATCTCATATTTTGTCCTATAAGAATGCTTCATGTATCTTCATTCTATTCATCACGACATTTAATTTTAACGCAAAACAAATGAATCAATCATATCTCCATCATGCTGATATTTTACTGCAAAATATTTTACATCGTGATAAAACAAGAACCAATATTGATGATGAATAAAATAAGGTATCATCCGTTCTTTTTCACGTATTGATTGCATAGGGTAATCATCGTATGCTGTTACCCATAATGGATTTTTGTGTGCAGTTGTTGGAAATATATCTCCCATATGTACTGCCTTGTCGCCCTGACTTTCAATCGTAATTATCGTATGCCCAAAACTATGTCCACCACTATGATGCATTTTAACCCCTGGAACAGGCTCAATAGTTTTGTCGAATAAAAGTAATTTATTACTATATTCACCATTGTTTTTAGTCCAATAAGTTGACTTACTACGAATATTTGGAGAAATAAATTCATGCCATTCATCTTGTTGAATGATGTGAGTGGCATTTTCAAAAATTGCATGTCCCTCTTTATCAGTTAGACCAGCTGCATGATCAAAATGCATATGTGTCATTAGCACATAGTCAATATCTTTAGGTGACAAATTGTACATTGCTAAATCTTCAATAATTTTACTTTCTTCATCAACACCAAAATTACGCAATTGTTTTTCATTTAGTTTGCCATTACCTATACCAGCATCAATTATCAAATTATGTTGTGGCGTTTGTATTAATATAGGATGTGTAGGTAAATTGATTTGATTTCGTTCGTTTACATCATATTTTTTTGACCATAACGGTTTAGGTACAACACCAAACATTGCACCTCCATCCATTTTCGTATTTCCACCATTTAAATATTGAATTGAGATATCCCCGATTTTCATAAAATCACCTATTCTTATTATATTCATAAGCTTAAAATTTATTATTTAACAATATCGTATCACTATTCATTTCACTAAACAAAGTCAATGTAATGACAGTTAGATACTTCTTTGTTCTGTTCAATGTCATTTCAAGCCTCTTATTTCACAGGATAAAAATACATTATTTTTGTAAACAGAATAATCCCAATAATTCAAACAGCTAATTTTATTTATTTTTGTGCTTTATGTTTTAAATTTAAAGTATTTTACTATATCATTATTGATAGGCGCATTATCTCTTTTAGTTTAGGTTTGGTCACTTTAAATTATAGAGGCAATTGCGCTTTTTTCATATTAAAAATCAAAAAATCGGATAGATGACAATTAAAAAAACTTTTCCATCAGTCCGATTTATTATAGAACCCGAAAAAACACGCATGATAATATGACGACATATTATCACACGTGCTTTCAATTATTTTTTTGTATGAAATTTCGCTTCCATTCGATATATTCGAGATCCTTTATCTGAAAATTTCTTTTCATATTCCGTCAATATATTACTACCATCGTCCTCTTGATGTAAATTCAAATTAATTTTTGTAAAATACATTCCAAATTGAGACATACTTTCTAAACTGTAAGCAAATAAGCCCCTGTTGTCAGTTTTAAAATGTAAATCTCCCTCATCATCCAAGATTTGTTGGTACAGTGCTAAAAATGTACGATATGTTAAACGACGTTTAGCATGACGATTTTTTGGCCAAGGATCTGAAAAGTTCAAATATATACGTGACACTTCACCGTCTTTAAAATATTCATTAAGTTCTATAGCGTCATTACAAATTATTTTTAAATTTGTTAAACCCATATCTTTTACTTTATCTAATACTTTATAAACGATACTTTTTTCACGTTCCATTGAAATATAGTTAATATGAGGATTTTGAGCAGCCAAAGTAGTAATAAACTGCCCCATTCCCGAACCAATTTCAATATGTATCGGTTGCGTTTTATCAAACCATTCTGTCATTTTCCCCGCATGCTGACCATCCATATCAACCAAGTTAGGGTGCTCTTTTAAATAGTCTTCAGCCCATGGTTTGTATCGAACTCTCATATTTTTATTCTCCTCTTAAATAAACATGTTGCTGTTCATCACTTCGTTTAAAAACTTCAACCAAGTGTTCATATCTTTATATCTCTTTTGTTCTTCATACCATTGAACAAGTCCAATAGATTGAATAACCGTATACCATTTCATACGTTTATTTAAATTCAAACTTTCTTGAACGCCATATGTTTCTAACCATTGAGACCATTGATGTTGTGGAACATAGTTGTATAGCAGCATACCTATATCAATTGCTGGGTCTGCAATCATTGCACCTTCCCAATCAACTAAAAATAATTCATCACGATCAGATAATAACCAATTGTTATGATTAACGTCGCCATGTACAACTGTGAAGAAACGTGAATCTAAACTCGGTATATGCTCTTCTAAATAAGTTAATGATTTTCGTACAATATGATGTGTTAATACTTCTCTTGATAAAGAGGCATTAATTTTATTAAGCATAATTTCAGGTGTAATAGGTTCCATTTCCATACGTTTCAACATACTTAATAACGGTCTTGAACTATGAATCTTCTTTAATAAATGGGCAACTCTTGTTTGCTTCATTTCATTTGAAGTTAATTCACGGCCATTTTTCCAATGTTGTGCAGTAACCACTTCGCCTGTTTCAATGCGTTTTGTCCATACTAATTTCGGCACAATCCCCTCTGCTGATAATGCCGCAATAAATGGATTTGAATTTCGTTTTAAAAATAACTTTTGTCCATCTTGTTCAGCCATATATGCTTCACCAGATGCACCACCTGCAGAATCAAGTGTCCACCCTAATTGATAAAACTGCTCCAACTCGTCCACCTCACTTTCAATTAGAAAATGGCTCTAGAAATAGGTTTTTCAAGAGCCATATATTCTAATTTATAACACGATTCTGGTACAAAATTTGTATTCCAGATATTTATTGTAACCATTAGTAACTATCTATGATTTAACAATGTAAATATATTGTCATATTCATAAACACAATTAATTTTATTTGCTAACAAAAAGAACTATCACATTAATGTGTTTTAACTATATAGTTTTATTGATTAAGTAGAAATTAAAATCTATTTTCCAAAAAGATTTTCTCCCTACTAACTCTTAGATAACAATAATTATAAATCCTAACAATTCCGTTCGGAGTAAAATATGATGCACATCATATTTGTAACTCATAGAAAATTTTATAATTTTTATCATTATATTTCAACTGAAAATGAGAAACAAAATGTCACTTTTTACTAATAAGTGTTTTTTAAACAACACTTTTAAGCTTCGTTTTAAATTATAACATAATTCACCTACGAAAGTTGATAAATTTAAGTAATTTAATTGAAAAATATGATGAACAATTTTAAATGCTATGTGTCTCGATATACTTATCGAAACCTTCTTGTAATTGACGTGTAATCGGTCCAACTTTACCTTCATTAACTGGTTCGCCATCTAATTTAATAACCGGAGTAACCTCAGCAGATGTACTTGAAACAATAACTTCATCTGCATTTTTTAAGAAATCTACAGTAAAAGTTTCTTCTTTAAATGGAATATTGTAGTCTTCTGCAATGTTTTTAATCACTCTACGTGTTATACCGTTTAAAATATAATTATTAATTGGATGTGTATATATTACCCCATCTTTAATTGCATATGCATTACTTGATGAACCTTCAGTTACAGTTTCACCACGATGTTGAATTGCTTCAACTGCATTATATTTTACAGCATATTCTTTTGCCAAAACATTTCCTAATAGATTCAAGCTCTTAATATCACAGCGTAACCAACGAATATCTTCTACAGTAACACCATTCACACCATTTTCTAGATGATCAAATGGTCGATCATAACTTTTCGTATAAGCTACAATTGCTGGTTCTACTTCTGGTGTTGGAAAACTATGATTTCTTTCAGCTACACCACGAGTTGCTTGAATATAAATTGCGCCAGTTTCAATTTGATTCATATCAACTAACTTACGAGATAATTCGATTAAATCTTCAATTGAATAATTTAAATCTAATCCTATTTCGTTTGCACTACGTAAAAATCTTTCATAGTGTTCAGTTACTGTAAATAGCTTTCCATTATAAACACGAATGTATTCATAAATACCATCGCCAAATACATATCCTCTGTCATTATATGAAACCTTTGCTTCACTTGGAACTACAAACTCACCATTTAAAAAAACTTTTTCCATATATTATTCCTCCACGCATAATGAATAAATTGCTTCTAAATAAATACTAGTTGCGTTAAATAACTGTTTCTTAGTGATATATTCATTTTTCTGATGCATTAAGTCTTCAGAATCACTAAACATTGCGCCAAATGCTACACCTTTGTCTAAGTTTCTCGCATATGTGCCGCCCCCTATAGTATAAGGTTCCGTCATATCATTTGTTTGATTTCTATATGCAGTCACTAATTTTTGTACAAATGGATCATTTTTATCAACATAGTGAGGTGGCTGAACTTTACCCAGTTTCACTTCGAATCCATATTGTTCAATCTCACTTGTAAAACGGTTTATCGCTTTATCAAAGTCAAATCCTTCTGGATATCTTAAATTGATACCAAAACGACCGACATTTTCATTATCATATGTAATTACACCAATATTTGTTGTTACATCTCCCATAACATCTGTATGGAATTTCATACCCATTTTTTCACCGAAATCCGAATTAAATAAATAACGATTACTAAAAGCTACAAACGCCTGTGCATTATTGTCAAGATTTAATGATGATAAGAACTTCAATAAGTATAGACCTGCATTTACGCCAATAGATGGGTCCATACCATGAACTGCTTTACCTTCAACAGTTAAAACTAAGATTCCACTATCGACTGTGCTGTCACCTTGCAAATGATTTTGTTCTAAAAAGTACTCGAAATCTTGAATGACGTCTGTCATGTTTTCTTTGACAAGTACTCTAGCTTCTGCATGATCAGGTACCATATTGTATCGTTCACCTGAATTAAATGAAATCAACTCATAATCCGGTTCATCCTGGTCTTCAGATTGTTTACTTTGAATTAAATCAAATGTAGTAATACCTTTTTCACCATGAATACATGGGAACTCAGCATCAGGTGCAAATCCTAAAGTAGGCATTTCTTCCGTTTTAAAATAACGATCCGTACATTTCCAATCTGATTCTTCATCAGTACCGATAATCATATGAATACGTTTTTTCCAATCTACATTCATTTCTTCAAGTATTTTAATTGCATAATATGCAGCAATCGTTGGTCCTTTATCATCTAATGTTCCTCTTGCTATAATTGCATCTTCCGTTACAACTGGGTCAAATGGATCACTATCCCAACCTTCACCAGCTGGAACAACATCAACATGACATAAGATACCTAATACATCATCGCCTTTACCAGCCTCAATTCTTCCTGCAATATGGTCAACATCATGTGTTGTAAATCCATCTCTATGTGCAATTTCATACATGTAGTCTAATGCCTTACGAGGACCTGGTCCGACTGGTGTGTCTTCTGATGCTTGCGCGTCATCTCTCACACTTTCAATAGCTAATAAACCTTTTAAGTCATTTATAATTTGATCTTCGTATTGTTGAACTTTTTCTTTCCACATTCGAAATCGACTTCCTTTTTTCTATAAGTTAAATCCTATTTTACATGAAATGATGTAAAAACTACAATAAGATGTCAGAAAATAATAAAAAGGAATAAAACGATGTTATTGATTTGACATAAAATCAACGATAACCGCTTCATTCCTCTATATTATTATTAAATTTTATCTAATATTTTCATAAATCTAATAAAAAGTTAACTCTTTATTTTTTATCAGACAACGCATTTTTATTCTTTTTTAAATCTTCTTCTGTAACTACACGCAAATTATTGTTTGGTGCTGCGCCGCCTTCATCATCAAATTTACCTTCTTCAATACTGTCTGCAGTTTTATTATCCAAATCTGTAAATTTAGATTTTTCTTCTTCAAAAAATGCTTTTGGATCATTTTTCAATCTAGCAGCATAATCTTTAGGGTTATTTTTAACTTCTTGGATTGTTTCATTGGCAATGTTGCCTAATTGTGTTGCTTTATCTTTTGCATTATTTTTATATGTTTGTGGGTCTTGCTTATATTTATTATATTCAGCTTTTAATTTATTACGACTATCTTTACGTGTAACAAGTACTGCTGCAACTGCCCCACCAATACCTAAAATTGCTTTAAATAAATTTCCTTTTGCCATATCAATCGTCTCCCTTTATTTTAAATTTAATTTGTGAAAATCATTTTCTGTTAATAAACGATAATTACCTGACTCTAAATTGCTATCTAGTTCTAAGTCAGCAATTTTTATACGTTTTAAATGTATTACCTCATTTTGAATACTGTGAAACATTCGTTTAACTTGATGATATTTCCCTTCATAAATTGTAACGTGTGACGTTTGATCATCAATATAAGTCAATATTGCGGGCTTAACCTTGCCATCTGATAGTGTGATACCTTCTTTAAAAGCTTTGATATCATCTTCAGTGATGGGATGTTCTGAGATAACTTCATATTTTTTGGAAACATGTTTATTAGGACTCATTAGTTCATGATTAAAATTGCCATCATTTGTTATCAATAATAAACCTTCAGTATCTTTATCCAATCTACCGACCGGAAAAATATTTAAATGTTGATATTCAGGAATTAAATCAATAACTGTTTGCGATTGTTGATCTTCGGTTGCCGAAACATATCCTTTAGGCTTATTTAGCATGATATAAGCGTGCTCAATATATTCAATTATCTCTCCATGAACTAATATGCTATCTTCATTTGGTTCAATATGCACTTTTGGAGATTTGATGATTTGATCATTCACCGTAACAAAGCCTTTTTTTAGTAACTGCTTAACTTCATTTCGTGTACCTACACCCATGTTTGCCAAAAACTTATCTATTCTCATCGTAAAAACCTAACTCTACGTCTTAATTTTCCAGGAATTTCACCTAAAAATTCATCTGCAAGTCGCGTTTTGATAGTTAACGTTCCATAGATTAACACACCAACTGTTACACCTAAAATTATAATGATTAAATAACCTAGTTTCGTTGGTTCAAGGATTAGATTTGCAAGGAAGAATACCACTTCTACACCAATCATCATGATGAATGAATATAAAAATATTTTTGCAAGATGAATCCAACTATAACTGAATTTGAATTTTGCATATTTTTTAAGAATATAGAAATTACAACCAATTGCAAATAGTAATGCAATGCTTGTACTTAACACAGCACCAGGTGTATGGAACATCATAATTAATGGATAGTTCAATACTAGTTTAATCACAACTGAAGCTAAAATAACGTATACTGTTAATTTTTGTTTATCAATTCCTTGTAACATAGATGCCGTTACACTTAATAAAGAAATTAAAATCGCTACAGGTGCATAATAGAATAGTAATCGACTACCATCATGGTTAGGATCATGGCCTAATACAATTGGGTCATAACCATAGAAAACAGTAAATAATGGTTGTGCCAATGCCATAATTCCAATACTTGCTGGAACAGTTATAAACATTAATACACCAATTGATGTTCTAATTTGATGGTGCATTTCATGTAATCGCCCTTCTGCAAATGTTTTTGTAATATAAGGGATTAAACTTACTGCAAAACCAGCACTTAAAGATGTTGGAATCATTACAATTTTGTTTGTAGACATATTCAACATATTAAAGAAAATATCTTGTAATTGTGAAGGTACACCTACTAATGATAAAGCACCATTATGCGTAAATTGGTCTACCAAATTAAATAATGGATAATTTAAACTTACAATGACAAATGGAATACTGTACGCAATAATTTCTTTATACATTTTTCCATATGACACATCTATGTCAGTATAATCTGATTCGACCATTCGATCGATATTATGTTTACGTTTTCTCCAGTAATACCATAATGTGAAAATACCTATAATTGCTCCAACGGCTGCAGCAAATGTTGCAATACCATTCGCTAATAAAATTGATCCATCGAAAACATTTAGTACTAAATAACTACCAATTAATATGAAAATAACACGCGCAATTTGCTCAGTTACTTCAGAAACTGCTGTTGGTCCCATTGACTTATACCCTTGGAATATACCTCTCCAAGTTGCTAAAACTGGAATAAAGATTACAACCATACTGATAATTCTAATAATCCAAGTTATGTCATCTACTGACCAACCATTTTTATCATGTACATTTCTAGCAAGTGTTAATTCAGAAATATATGGTGCAAGGAAATAAAGTACTAAAAACCCTAAGACACCGGTAATACTCATTACAATAAAACTAGATTTATAAAATTTCTGACTGACTTTATATGCACCAATCGCATTATATTTCGCAACATATTTGGAAGCTGCAAGTGGTACACCTGCTGTAGCAACTGCAATTGCAATATTATATGGTGCGTAAGCATATGTGAACGGCGCCATATTTTCTTGTCCACCAATTAAATAGTTGAATGGAATGATAAAAAGTACGCCTAACACTTTTGTAATTAATATACTTATTGTAATTAAAAAGGTTCCACGCACCATTTCTTTACTTTCACTCATTACGTATCTCCCTATCTCATATTTATTAAAGTTTTGTAAATAAAAGGCTGTTTCTGTCTAAAATCATTTACATTATTATGAATATATCACAAAACTTTATTTCATAGTCGTATATTCAATGAAATATCATAACAAAATTACCAACTAATTGTCATTGAATAATCAAAATTGAATTTAATATAACTAAATTTCATATAAACATTATACTACTAATTTCAATGATTTACGTAAAGCTGTTGAAAATCATTGTTAATCGGTACAATACATTTTCAACTTTTTATGAAACACATATTATAGATATTATTAACTTCATTGTCATCTCATAACACAACAGTGATAGCAAACTTTAGAAAAGTACTATAAAATAACAAGTGAATGTAGCAGTACTAAAACTTGGAGGAAACATGTATGTATCAAACAATCATTATCGGTGGCGGCCCTAGTGGCTTAATGGCTGCAGTAGCTGCAAGCGAACAAAATGAAAATGTCTTGCTTATAGAAAAAAAGAAAGGATTAGGGCGCAAACTAAAAATATCTGGTGGTGGTAGATGTAATGTGACAAACCGACTACCTTATGCCGAAATAATTAAAAACATACCAGGGAATGGAAAATTTTTATATAGTCCATTTTCAATTTTTGATAATGAGTCCATTATTGATTTTTTTGAATCACGTGGTGTCAAATTAAAAGAAGAAGATCACGGTCGTATGTTCCCAGTATCCAATAAAGCCCAAGACGTCGTAGATACCTTAATATCAACTATCAAAAACCAGCATGTGACAATTAAAGAGGAAGAGGCAGTTAGTAGAATCGAAATCAGTGATGATGCTATTTTCACTGTACATACCCATAATAACAGTTATGAATGTCGTTCACTTGTCATTGCTACAGGTGGTACAAGCGTGCCACAAACAGGTTCAACAGGAGATGGTTATCATTTTGCACGTCATTTTGGTCATACTATTACTGAACTATTTCCAACCGAAGTGCCTATTACATCGACTGAATCATTTATAAAATCTAATCGTTTAAAAGGTCTAAGCTTAAAAGATGTAGAATTGTCAGTACTCAAGAAAAATGGCAAAAAACGTATTAGCCATCAAATGGATATGTTGTTCACTCACTTTGGAATCAGCGGACCAGCCGCATTAAGATGTAGTCAATTTGTCTATAAAGAACAAAAAAATCAAAAATCACAACAAATTACTATGGCTATTGATGCTTTTCCTGAATCAAACCATGAACAATTAAAGCAACATATAAGCAATTTATTAGCTGATGCACCTGATAAAATCATAAAAAATAGTTTGCATGGTTTAATCGAAGAGCGTTATTTACTTTTTATTTTGGAAAAATCTGGTATTAACGAAAATACTACAGCACATCATTTATCTAATCAGCAACTAAATGATTTAGTAAACATGTTTAAAGGATTTGAATTTAAAGTAAATGGTACCTTGCCAATCGACAAAGCTTTTGTCACAGGTGGTGGCGTCTCTTTAAAAGAAATACAACCTAAAACGATGATGTCCAAAATAGTCCCTGGGCTATTTTTATGTGGAGAAGTACTTGATATTCATGGCTATACAGGTGGTTATAATATTACGAGTGCTTTGGTAACTGGTCATGTCGCTGGATTATATGCAGGACAATACAAACAATCTTCTAATAAAAACTGAATCGTCACGAACCTATTTTAGTTAAAATGGCATAACATTATTTACATTAATATTTATGCGTGTTAACTATCCACAATAAAACAAAAAATGACCTTGATATAACAAAGTCACAAGTCTGTGTCGTTATATTAAGGTCATTTTTATAATTATGATTGTTTTTCTTGTTTGTTGCGTCTTCGTGCCAATAATGCAGCGCCACCAATAAGCGCTATTTCTTTAATTGGTAAATCCGTTCCATTAGAACCAGTATTTGGAAGTTCTTTTTTATCTTTTCGCGCTTCACGTTTACATTCTTTTTTACCTAGTTCACTAACTTTTGGAACTGACTTGCTTACTTTCGACGATACCACTGTCGCTTCAGCTGGTAATTTAATCGCTAAAATTTCGTTAATAATAAATTGTGTATGTTGTTTGATATCATTCAATGTTGCATCTACGTCAATCATACGAGTACCATCTGCAACATATTGCTCAATCAACATTTTAACTTTAGCCAGTTGATCAGGTGTAGCGATTGCTTTGAATTTTTCATAAGTTTGTTGTGCAACCTTTTCAATGTTATTTAAGCCATTTTCTTTTTCAGTAATAACAGCTTCAATATTGCCTAAACTTATATTAAATTGTTTTAATACTGCATCGACATCAGCATTAGTTTTTGCTGATTTTAATGCTTCTTCCATTTGTAGTTTTAGCGAATCTATTGCTTTTAAAGCATCAGATTTATTACGATCACTAACATTACGATAATTTTGTACTAATGATGTTACACGAGCAACTTCTTGATTGATTGTTATTTCAGCATTCGGTTTTTTAGCAGGATGAACATCTATATCTTGGATTGTTTGAAGATTTAAAGATGTTGACTTATCAACTTGGGCATTGCTGCGATCATGGTCAATTTGCAATATTGCTGCATCATAAATTTTTTGTAACTCTGCTAAAACGCTATTTCTTTCTTCCACTGTTGCTTGAACATTTGATTCGATTGCCTGTTTCTTATCGTTTAGCAATGTCGTTAATTGTTCGCGAGCAGTTGCTTTTCTATTGATAACAGGTTCAATTTCACGAATCTCATTCTTACCATCATGCAACAAATATGCAACATCAGCATTAGTCACTGCACTAGCAATCTGTTGTTTAGCTTTATTTAACGCCTGTTCAACTTCGGCAATTGCTGCGTTTTGTTCTTCATCTGTCGCTTCGTTATTCGATTTGATTAAATTAATCTTATTTGTCGCGATATCTTGAATTTGTTGTAATGCTTTTGTTTTAACTGTTGTTGCCGGTTTAATTTGTGAAATTATATTTTGAGCATTTAAATTATGTTGATTAACTTGAACAGTTTGATCAGCATGATTGATTTGATCGATAGCTTGATTAAGTGCTTGTTCTACTAAATGCTTTGCCTCAAGACGTTCTTCTTCTGTAGATAAATCACTTTGATCGATAAGTTTATTTTGTGCTTCTGCTTTCGCACTAATCGCTTGTCGTGCTTCTGGTTTAACCTGAACTTTTGGTAAAATCACTTTAATGTTTTCTTGTCCTTCAGTCTCAGTTTGATCTACTTCTGCATTTGTATTATTTTGCGCAATATCATTTTTAATTGTATTTGCAACTTTATTTAATGCATCAATAGCTTCATTACGCTCATCTTGCGTAGTGTCCAGTGTGTTTTGAATTGTCTCAGTTTGTTTATTTACATTTTGATCAATATTATCGAGTGCTGCACGCTTACGTCTAACTTTAGGCTTGATTTCTTCAATCGCTTTAATCGTTTGATTTCTAACATCTGTAACAGCACCATCTTGATTTGTATTATCAATCTGCTGTTGACCTTGTAGAAGTGTATCATTTATAAGTTGATTCGCTTCATTTATTTCATCTGCTGTTGCGTTAGGTGTGTCTTTAATAGATTCAATTTGTTTTTCTGCACTTGTTTCAATTGCTTGTTTAGCTTCCGGTTTAATCACAATATGTGGTTCTACACCTTTTAATGTAGCTATACCTTTGGATTCGCCACTTTTTACATTATTATTATTCACTGCTTGATCTATATTACGTAATGCTTGTTGTTCATTTTTGGCCAATTGATTTAACGCTGCTTGTTTTTCTTCATCTGTCGCGTGTTCTGCCTGCTCAATTTCTTGCTTTTTAGCTTCATATTGTTGTTTAACCGCTTCTCTAGCTGCAGCTCGTACAATATGTTCAGGATTTACTTGCATTATGTTATCAAGTGCTTGTGTAGTTGTGTCATTCACTTGTTGATCTGTTCTGTCATTGCTAATGTCAGACATAGCTTGGTTAACTAGCTCATTGATTTTGTTAAGTGCAGATTGTCGTTCTTCTTCTGTAGCTTCTTTATCTTGATTTATTTGCGCACGTAGTTCATTGGCTTTTTGATTAATTTGTTCACGTGCCGCTGGTTTTACTCTTGTTTCAGGTTGAATAGTTTTAATCGATGATAATCCATTTGTTGCTGCTTGATTTACTTGATTATTCGTTTGTGCTTGATCAATTGCAGCGAGTGCTTTCTCTTTTTCCCTTGCAAGTGCTTGTGCAGCAACTTCTTTTTCATTATCTGTAGAATCAACACTACTATCAATTTGCTGTTGTTTTTCTTTAAAAGCTTTTTCAATATCTGCAATTGCTTTTGGTTTGGCAACAACATCTGCTTGAACATTATCTATTGAAGTTGTCATTTGATTTGTAGTAGCATCCACTTGATCATTTGTGCGATCTTGATTAATTTGATTTAACGCTTGATCTTTAAGTTGATTTATTTTATTCATTGCAGCTTGCTTTTCTTCATCTGTTGCATTAGGTGTTTGGTTAACAACTTCGATTCGTTTAGTCGCTTCTGCATTAATTTTATCTCGTGCTTCTTGTTTTTTAACTACATTTACTTGAACGGCATCAATGTTATTTTCTGCCATCGCAGCTGCTTGATCCACTTCAGCATGTGTATTAGCTTGTTTAATATTTTCTAATGCTTGTTGCTTTTCTTGATTTAGAGTACTAATCGCTTCATTTTTCTCATCATCAGTTGCGTCTGGTGTCTGATTTATTTGTGCTAATTTTGCATTATAATGTTGATTAATTTGTGCAATTGCTTCTGGTTTTTTAACGATATTTGGCTGAATTGCATTAAGCGCTTGTGATCCTGATTGCTGTGCCTGCGCTACTTCTGCATTCGTATCCGCTTGATTAATATTATTAATTGCATTAGCTAACTCTTGATCTACTTGGTTTAACGCAACTTGCTTTTCTTCAGTTGTCGCATTAGTGTTTTGATTAATTTGTTGTTTCTTTGCAGTTGCTAAATCATTTAATATTCCAGTTGCTTCTTGTTTCTTAGTAACATGTGGTTGAACTGCACCAATTTGATTTATAGCATCATCTCTTATACCATTTACCATTGCAGTTGTAGATGTAATACCTATATCAGCTAATGCTCTATTTAAAATTGTGTTCACACGGTCAACTGCTTCTTGTTTTTCTTCTCTTGTTGCACCAGGTGTTGCATTAATATTTGTAATTGCTTCTCTTGCTTTTTCATTTACAGCGTTGCGAGCATCCGTTTTGACTTGTGTTGCTGGTTGAATGACTGTAATATCTCGTACAGCTTGATCTTTTGCTTGTTTAACTTCTTGATTCGTGTCTGCTGCATTAACATTTTGTTTTCCAGTTTTAACAGCTTCGTCGAGTAATTGTTGTGCTGCTTGTTGTTCTTCGTATGTTGCATCATTATTATTGAAAATTATATTATGTTGCGCTTCAGCACTTTGATCAATTGCATTTTTAGCATCTGTTTTAATTTGAGTTGATGGTTCAATTGCTTGAATACCTTGAATCGCAGCATTTTTAACTTGCTCAACGTCGCTATTTGTATTGGCATTTAAAATTTGTGTGTTCGCAGCAGCAACAGCTTGATTCACTTTATCAATTGCCGCTTGTCTTTCTTCTTGCGTAGCATCAGGATTGGCGTTTATTTCTGCAATTCTTTGTTGCGCATCATGAAAAACTGCATCTCTTGCCGCTTGCTTAACAACTGTTACTGGTGCAACAGGGTTAATTGCATTAAGACCATCTGCTTTGGCATTATCGACATCTGCATTTGTAGTTGCTTGATTAATTTGCTCTAAAGCATGATTCGTTGCTTGTGTTAATTCATTTAACGCTGCATTTTTCTCTTCCTGCGTTGCTTCTCTATTCTCATTTATTTGTTGTCGCTTCGTTGCTGTCGCTTGATTAATGGCATCTCTAGCTGCTTGTTTATGGGTCACTTGAGGTACTACTGCACCAATTGTATTGACACCGTTATTTTTAGCCGATTCAACATCTTGATTTGTTGTAGCATTTGTAACATTATCAACAGCATCAGTTTCATCAGTTGTTAATTGATTTAATGCATCTTGAATTTCATCTTCAGTAGCATCTGGTGTTGCATTAATAATCGCTCGTTGTTGTGTAGCTTTATCACGAATTGCTTGTTTGGCATTTGGTTTTACAACAGGTGTTGCCGTGTCTCTACTCAAAGTTTCAATACCTTGATCTTTAATTCTAGTTACCCCATCGTCTGTTTTTTGATCACCAATGTCACCAATAATTTCATTTTTATGTTCCTCGATGACTTGAATCGCTGCTTGTTTTTCTTCATCTGTCAGTTCATCATTTTGGTTAACTAAATCTTCCATTTGATCAACTTTTCTATTTACTGCATTTTCAGCATCAGCACTTCGAATTAATGTATGTTGCATTTGATTCGTTAATGAGTCAATATCTGCTTGTGATACCCTTTGATTTAGAGGAACATTGTTACGATTTTCATCTAAAATCGATTGGGCACGTCTTTTAAGATTATTAAAAATATCTAATGAGGCAAATGTATAATCTGCTTGTTGAATTCGTCTATCAACTTCAGCCTGTAATGCATCTTTATTCATTATGATATCAATTGTATATGGATCAGTACTCACAGTGTAACTTTCAGGTGGTGTATTAATGAAATCTTGTGAATATGTTTTATAAGTTAATGTATCGTTAAATGTAACTGTTCTTGGTGTCGGTACATTATTTACTCTTAGCTTATATCTTAAATCCAATATTTTATCTGGCATTAGTCGTGCAGGCGTATTCCCTGAAGCACCTGTACTTTTGATTGTAATAACGCGATTTGCTGCATCATAATTAACATTAAAGTTATTTAAATCCACACCTGAATTACTACTTGGAAAATCTTTAGTCAACGAATTATTCACATATTCAACACCTTCAGGTAATTGAATTTTATATACAAAGTCATCTGTATTCATTGAAGCACCGAAGTTACCATTATTCTTTAATGATGTTGTTACTGTGAATTCTTTATTGTTTGTTGCTGTTGGATCCATTGTATGTCTTTCCACATAGATATGTGAACCTGAACGAAGACCAATTGAATCTACAAAGTCATAATATCTATAACCATCTCGTAATTGATAAATACCACGCGCATCAGTTATTGCTTCATTTTTAGGTGCAAATTGAATTTTTAAATGTCTCACATTATCAGGAACTTTAAACAAACGCCAAAGTGGTCCTCCTGCAATAATTTTTTCAGCTAAAACTGAATCATCATCTGCATTTTTAATAATGACATTTGTTGCACCTTGAGCATTTTTAGTAGTCATAGTATTAAATTCGAAAATCAATTCAGAATTCGGATTTACTGTTAAAGTCTTTTCAATACCATTAAAATCACCATGGTCATTTATATCATTACCTCTAATTCGCCCTAATGCAATTACATTTCCTTGCGCTTGATAGTTCTTTGCATCTGCAGAATCAAACATACTCGTTCTCACCATCGCATGACTAAGGACACCAACTTTACCACCATTAACTAGTGTAAAACCTGGTAAATTATCAACAACAGTTACTGTAGGTACTGAACGGTTAGTACTTGGAGTAATACCATTGTCATCAAATGATAACACTTCATTAGGTGCATTTTGACCTGCATTATTAGCATTCGGATCAGTTGTTGGTGTATATGTAGCAGTGTTTCCTGCTGGTGCTGTACCATTTCCAGCCGCAGCAGTTGCTGGATCTGCTGGCGCCGCATTTGGATCTGCTGGTGCTGCACGTCTGCTTCTCTTTTTTGGTCTATTAGAAGGTTGTTCTGTAACTGCAACTAGCTCTGGTTTATCCGAAGAATGACGGACATCATCTTGAATTTCTTTCAAAGTTAGATGATGATCTGAACCATTTTCAGTTGTATTATTTGATACATTTAAAGTACTAGTATTCGGTGCTACATTGCTCGCGTCAACATTATTTGCTCTATCAGCTGTTGAAGTAGCGTTTGAATTATTACTATTTCCTGCTGATATCGTGTTAGGTTGCGTTGGCGTTGGCGCAACTTGATTTGCAGCACCAACGTTATTGTGATTAGACAATGTTTGATTTGTTGACGTATTTGTATTGACAGGTTGACTAGTTGTATTCTGTGTATTATTAGTTGTATTCTGCGCACTCGTTGAAACACCTTGATTTATATTCGGATTTTGATTATTTGTAGGTGTATTTTGATTTGATAAATTTTGTGCATTTGCATCAGTAGTTAAAGCTTGAGCAGCATTTGGATTTGATAGTAATAATACCGTTCCTATTAATGTAGAGAAAATGCCCACTTTATACTTTCTAATACTATATTTATTTTTCTTTAACAAATTCATTTCAATTTCCTCCTGTTTGTCTATTCTCTGCTGTGTTGTTTAGAATTATGCTAAAAAGTAAAATTCTCCCAATTGTGTTTATAGTCATATTATTTTGTACAACATTTTAAGTTCACTCAATTTTATCATCATAATTTTATAAAATAAAGTTTTATTTTATTACAATTTAGTTTCCGTTTTGTAATTAATAACTTAAAAAATTATATCAGAGATATGGTCCGTATTTTAAATTAGAGAAAAATGCTCCAAAGAAAAAACACCAAGCAACTATACTGTTACTTGATGTTTATTGAAATGATTTAATATTGTAATTTAACTCGTGTAAAACTAATTATATATTACTATTTTCTAATCCTTCATCGCCCCACGCATGCATGCCACCTTCAACATTTACTGCTTCAATACCATTTGCTTCTAAATATTCAACAACTTTGGCACTTCTTACGCCACCAGCACATACAATATAGTATGTTTCTTTGTCGTTAAATGAATTTAAATTTTCAGGAATGGTATCCATAGGTATTAACTTTGCGTTGGGAATATATCCCATTGCAGTTTCTTCATCTGTTCGCACATCAACTATTTGAACAGGATTAGATTGTAAAAGTTTCTTTTTTAATTCATCAGTTGTAATTGACTTCATTATAAAGTCCTCCTTAAATCATTATTTAGCAACGATATTGACTAATTTTTGAGGAACAGCGATGACTTTCATGATGTCTTTACCTTCTATACTTGCTTTGACATTATCATTTGATAATGCAATTTCTTGCATTTCTTCTTTCGATGTATCTTTAGCAATTTTAATTTTAGCTCTTAATTTACCATTAACTTGAACAACTATTTCAACTTCATCGTCTACGAGTAAAGATTCATCATAAGTTGGCCATGGTTGATATGTGATTGATTCTTCATGTCCTAATTTTGACCATAACTCTTCACCAATATGTGGTGCGATTGGTGCTAACATTTTAACAAAGCCTTCAATATAAGGTTTATAAACCTCATCAACTTTATAACATTCGTTAATAAATACCATTAATTGACTAATAGCAGTATTAAATCCTAATGTTTCAAAGTCTTCTGTAACTTTTTTAACCGTTTGATTATAAACTTTGTCTAAAGATTTGTTATTTGTTGTTACTATTTTAGAACTTAATGATCCGTCTTCATTAACCATTAAACGCCATACACGATCTAAGAAACGACGTGAACCATCTAATCCATTTTCACTCCAAGCAATTGCCGCATCTAAAGGTCCCATAAACATTTCATATAAGCGTAATGTATCTGCACCATGAGATTGAACGATATCATCAGGATTGATTACATTACCTTTAGATTTACTCATTTTTTCATTACCTTCGCCTAAAATCATACCTTGGTTAAATAATTTTTGGAATGGTTCTTTAGTAGGTACAACGCCTAAATCATAAAGTACTTTATGCCAGAATCTTGCATATAATAAGTGAAGAACCGCATGTTCAACACCACCGATATATAAATCAACTGGTAACCAGTGTTTTAATTTTTCAGGATCTGCAAGCATATTTTCATTTTTAGGGTCAATATAACGTAAATAATACCAACAACTACCTGCCCATTGTGGCATCGTATTAGTTTCACGACGACCTTTCATACCTGTTTTTTCATCAACGACATTAACAAATGAATCAATATTAGCTAATGGAGATTCACCAGTACCAGATGGTTTAATTTCATCTGTTTCAGGTAATAATAACGGCAACTCTTCTTCAGGAACTGTAGTCATTGTACCATCTTCCCAATGAATGACTGGAATTGGTTCGCCCCAATATCTTTGACGGCTAAATAACCAATCTCTTAATTTATAGTTCACTTTCTTTTCTCCTGCACCTTTTTGCTCTAACAATTGGATGGCTCTTGAAATTGCTTCTTCATTTTCAAGACCATTAAGTTCACCTGAGTTAATATGTTTACCTTCACCAGTGTAAGCCGCTTCTTCAACGTTTCCACCCTCGATAACTTCTATAATAGGTAATTCATACTTTTTAGCAAATTCATAATCTCTCTCATCATGTGCTGGAACTGCCATAATTGCACCCGTACCGTATGTTGATAACACATAATCAGCAATCCAAATCGGCAATTTCTCACCAGATAACGGATTGATTGCATAAGCGCCAGTAAACACGCCTGTTTTATCTTTGGCTAAATCTGTACGTTCTAAATCTGACTTTTTAGACGCTTCTGTTTGATATGCTTTTACTTCTTCTTTATATTCATCAGTTGTTATTAAATCAACTAACGCATGTTCAGGACTTAAAACTAAGAAAGAAGCACCATAGATTGTGTCTGGTCTAGTCGTAAATACCTCTACTTTCTCATCAGTATCTTTTACACCAAAAGATACTTTAGCACCTTCAGAACGACCAATCCAGTTACGTTGCATATCTTTTAGAGACTCTGGCCAATCCAAGTCATCTAAATCTACTAACAATTGATCAGCATATTCTGTAATTTTTAGCACCCACTGTTTCATAGGTTTACGGTAAACTGGATGTCCACCACGTTCAGATACACCATCAATAACTTCTTCATTAGATAATACTGTGCCTAATGCAGGACACCAGTTGACGGCAACTTCATCAACATAAGCCAAACCTTTGTTGTATAACTGAATAAAAATCCATTGCGTCCATTTATAATATTCCGGATCTGTTGTATTTACTTCACGATCCCAATCATAACTAAATCCTAATTCTTTAATTTGACGCTTGAATGTTTGAATATTTTTCTTTGTAAATTCACGAGGATCATTCCCAGTATCTAATGCATATTGCTCCGCTGGTAAACCGAATGCGTCCCACCCCATTGGATGTAATACATTATATCCTTGCATCCTTTTATACCTTGAAATAATATCTGTTGCTGTGTAACCTTCAGGATGTCCAACATGTAAGCCCGCACCAGAAGGATACGGAAACATGTCTAACGCATAAAATTTCTTTTGACCTAAGTTATCATTTGTTTTAAATGTTTTATTTTCGTCCCAATAATCTTGCCATTTCTTTTCAATTTGATTGTGATTGTAATTCAACACATTTCCTCCTATTCAATAAAAAAGACACCTCAAACTATTTAGTCTATATAGGGACGACATTTGCCGCGTTACCACCCTAATTCACAAAAGTTGTGCACTCATTTTAATAGTAAGAGATGTCATTCATTCAGTTTAAAATTATTACGATTTACATTTAGTCCTTAACGCTAGTTCTCAGCACCACTAACTTTCTGTAGAAAAGCTCTAAATGAAATTAAATTATACAAATTAATATTATGTTATAACGACATTTATTTCAAGTCTATAAGGTTAATTCTGTTTACACATTATGCATCTATTTTTTTAACTTGCTCATTGTTTTCCTTAAAAATCATTAACAAGACCAATGCAAAGACTAGTAATATCATCATGCCAATAAACATCATACGCATATTGAATGCATCAACTAACACACCACCAAGAAATGGTCCGAAGGCTTTTCCTACTGTGGCTGCTGAGTTTACAAAACCTTGATATTGTCCTTGTTTGCCATCTGGCGCTAATTGATTTGCAATTGTTGGTACAGCTGGCCATACAAACATTTCTCCAAAGGTTAAAACAATCATTCCTACAACAAATATAGTAAAGTTTTCAGCAAAACTAGTAACAAAAAATGACAGCATAAAAATGACAATACCAACAAACATTTGTTTCTTTAAATTTCCTTTTAACAAATATAAAATTGGCTTGATTAATGGCTGTGCAACTAAAATCATAATTCCATTTATCGTCCATAAAACACTATATTGTGCCATTGAAATATTAATAGATTGTGTAAATGATGCGATTGTAGACTCCCATTGAATATACGCAACCCAACAAATTGCAAACATTGCACAAATTAGTACTAATGAAATAAATCTTGCTTTATTCTTTTTACCCGTAATATCTAAATGGGTTGGATATTTAACTTTTGCTTTAACTTCGATATTAAATTGCGTAACGGCTACTAGCGCGAATACAATATACATAATAAGATTAGCTAGAAAAATATAGTTAAAGCTAAATTCTGCAACAAACCCACCCATTGCTGCACCTACAGCTACACCAATATTTTGTGCTAAATAAATGGCATTAAATGTTTGTCTACCGCCATTAGGCCAAACTGCACCTGCCATGGCATAAATAGCTGGAATAATCATGCCCCCGCCAAATCCAAGCATTACTAGCCACACAGCATACCACGGCCATCCATGAAAGAAATTCAGTAGTGTTGTGCTACAAAGACATGTGAAAGTACCTATTAATATCGTTTTGTATCCACCTAATTTATCGAATAGTGAACCACCTAATAAGTTACCAATAACCATGCCAAATGAATTGATCATTAGGACTAAACCAGCAACTGTTAAACTTTTTCCAAGTTCTTGTTTCATATAAATAGTATTTAAAGGCCACAAAAAACTGGAACCAGTAATATTTAATGCCATGCCAATTACTAGCCACCAGACCGATTTAGGTATATTCATATTTCATAGTTCCTCTCTCTTTTTTGTCAAACTATTATAAACACTATAACATTAAAATATGTTAAAATCTGTACTTAGTACTATTTTTTTAGAAAGGAAAATGACTTATGGGCAATCATTTCCAATATGCATTTGAAAACAAACGCTATCACACATGGAATTACCATTTGAAAAATAAATTCGGGCAAAAAATATTTAAAGTTGCATTGGATGGCGGTTTTGACTGTCCAAACCGTGACGGTACTGTCGCACATGGTGGATGTACATTCTGTTCTGCAGCTGGCAGTGGAGACTTTGCAGGCAATAGAGCAGATTCAATTGCAGTACAATTTAAAGAAATTAAAGAAAAAATGCATGAAAAATGGCATGAAGGAAAGTATATCGCTTATTTTCAGGCTTTTACAAATACACATGCACCTGTAGAAGTGTTAAAAGAAAAATTTGAACCTGTACTTAAAGAACCTGGTGTTGTAGGTTTATCAATTGGGACACGTCCAGATTGTTTACCTGATGACGTAGTAGAATATTTGGCTGACTTAAATAAGAGAACATATTTATGGGTTGAATTAGGTTTGCAAACCATCCATCAATCTACATCTGATTTAATTAATCGCGCTCATGATATGCAAACATATTATGATGGCGTTGCAAAATTACGTAAACATAACATCAATGTTTGTACCCATATTATTAATGGCTTACCGGGTGAAGACTATGAAATGATGATGGCAACTGCTAAAGAAGTTGCACAAATGGACGTGCAAGGTATTAAAATTCACTTATTACATTTATTAAAAGAAACTCCAATGGTTAAGCAATATGATAAAGGTTTATTAACTTTTATGACTCAAGAAGAATATACAAACCTTGTTGTAGATCAATTAGAAGTGATACCTCCTGAAATGATTGTTCACAGAATTACTGGAGATGGTCCAATCGACATTATGGTAGGTCCTATGTGGAGTGTAAATAAATGGGAAGTGTTAAATGGTATTGACGCTGAGTTGGCACGCAGAAATTCTCATCAAGGATTACATTACAAGTCAAAGGTGAACCAATGAAATTAGAACGCATACTCCCCTTTTCAAAAACGCTTATTAAACAACATACATCATCAAAAAGTATAGTTGTTGATGCTACATGTGGAAATGGCAATGATACTTTATTTTTAGCAGAACAAGTATCAGAAGGCCATGTTTATGGTTTTGACATTCAAGATTTAGCTTTAGAAAACACACGAGAAAAGATTAAAAGTTTTACCAATGTCACTTTAATTAAAGATGGTCACGAAAATGTTGCAAGATATATACAAGATAAACATAAAGGTCATATTGATGCAGCTATTTTTAACTTAGGTTACTTGCCAAAAGGCGACAAATCTATCGTGACAAAACCTGATACAACTATTCAAGCTATTAATTCTTTGTTGAAAATGCTGTCAATCGAAGGCATCATCATTTTAGTTATTTATCATGGTCATATTGAAGGACAAATTGAGAAAAATGAAATACTTGAATATTTGAGCAACTTAGACCAAAAGCAAGCACAAGTTTTGCAATATAAATTTCTAAATCAGCGAAATCATGCACCATTTATTTGCGCTATAGAAAAGCTTTCTTAACAAGGCTTTAATTTATCTAATAATTCTTTGCATTATATGCAATTATGGTAATGAAACATAAAAAAGAGGTTTTCGATTTCGAAAACCTCTTTTTTGTGTAATTTAGTTTTATACTGCAGTAATGGCATCTAAACTATTTTGCATTGTAGTTGCTCTACTCGCTATCGCGTCACTGATAAAATTCAATAATGTGACTTTCTCTTGATTTAAATTTTCATTGAAGTGAATAATTACTGTTCTTTCATCATCAACAGGTCTTTCTTTGTAAATCCATTCTAATTCAACTAAATTATTATAAGTTCTAGTACGTTTATAAGGTTTTACCTCAACAAATCGATCCATTTCTTTAAGTGTCATAGATCCCTTTTGCCATAACGTAAGTAAAATTAAAATTTCTTCTCTAGACATTTTGTATTCACTCTCAATTTCACTAAAAATTGAGTTAATGTCACCCAATAATGTTTCTAATTGCAAAATCCCAAATACAGTATCATTATTTACTTTTTTCATGCTAAACATCTCCCAATTAATAATCACATATTTAGCATCACACGAGTTATAACTTACATCCCAATAAATCCCAAAACTTATGTGTGCTAACCTATGCTTAATACTACAAGTGTAAATAAACTTGTTAACTATTCAATTGTCAAAGTTGAATAAAATTAAATAAGTATAAAAACCAATAATCGATAGAGTTAATATTTAGAAATAAGATAATAGTACATAAAACTAATCACTCTATTACATATTAATTTTATAATTTATATACAAAGAAAATATATCAATATTACCATTAAATTGCAACAATTCTACATATATTTCTTCAAAAAAGATACACATTAAATTTTTATTACATATAACTCTCATGTAAATTGATTAAACTAAATTAATTAGTTACCCTGTATTTTAACCAATTAGGTTCAACTGTATAATGCTAAATCCTTTATTTATCACGATTTGATTTTGATAAATCAAAAGTTTAAACATAATAAATAATGTTAACGCCTTTAATAATTTAACATTCTGTGTCTATTAATCATGTCATAGTTTGTTCAAAAATTATAAAAAAAGATGAGCTCATTTTGACTCATCTTTACTAAAACTAGTTATTAAATTTCTTCGATTTCTTCTTCAACAATGAATCCCATAGTATTGACACTATTATTTAAAAAGGTCAGAATATAACGCATAACTTCATCACGTTCTGGCTCATTATGCACCTCATGATAAAAACCTTGCCAAGCTTTGAAATATAATTCCGGTGTTTGATATTTATCTTTAAACTCATCAACCGCTCTTGTATCAACTATTAAATCTTTAGTTCCATACATAAGTAAAGTTGGTAATGGTTGAATGTCATGAATATGAGACATCGTGTCTTTCATTGTTTCATTTATCGTATTGTACCAATGATATGTTGCTTTTTTTAACATTAATCCATCATTTTCTGTTTCTTCTACAATTTCTACATTACGTGTTAAATCTTTAGCTTCTACACCAACATTAAAACGTGTATCTTTTGAAATTTTACCTATATTTGAAACGAGTTTATCTTTACGATTTTTACCATTTTTTTGAAGTTCTAGCATAGGCGATATCAGCATCATGCCTTCAATAGGTAATTCAACTTTTTCAAGTAAATTTAATAATATTAAACCACCAAGTCCTACACCTAAAACATAAGTTGGAATTTTATATTCATTAGCGATTTTCAACCAATCTAGCAAACTTTCATGATATGTTTGGAAATTTTCAATTTGACCTTTAATGGCTCTAGAAGTTTGTCCTTGACCTGGTAAATCTCCCATTATCACATGGTAACCATTTCGTCTTAACATCGTTATAACATAAGCATATCTACCTGTATGTTCTAATATATTATGAGCAATAACAACGACGCCTTTTGCATCATTTTCAGCTTCCCACTTCCACATTCTTATACTGCCCCTTTTTGATAATCTTCAATAATATAATTATAGCAAATTCTGCATGTAGATTTCTATTTATAGTATTATTGTTGTCCATATTATTTAATACAAATGAAATCAACACCAATAATAGTGTAAATATACATAATTATTTTTAATTGTTTTTGATGAAAACGCTTTCTCGAATAATTTTTTCATGCTAAACTTATTGTAAACACAAGGGTTTGGAGGAGTAGCAATGGCACTATTAAAGAATTTTTTTATCGGATTATCTAATAATAGTTTTTTAAACAACGCAGCTAAAAAAGTTGGACCTCGAATGGGTGCCAATAAAGTCGTTGCCGGAAATACAATTCCACAGTTAATCAATACAATTGAACACTTAAATGATAAAAATATTGCTGTTACTGTAGACAATTTAGGGGAATTTGTTGGAACAGTGGAAGAAAGTAATCATGCTAAAGAACAAATTTTAACGATTATGGACGCACTTCACCAACATGGTGTCAACGCACATATGTCAGTTAAATTAAGCCAATTAGGTGCTGAATTTGATTTAGAATTAGCATATCAAAATTTAAGAGAAATTTTACTTAAAGCAAATAGTTATAATAACATGCATATTAATATTGATACTGAAAAATATGCTAGTCTTCAACAAATTGTTCAAGTTCTTAATCGTTTAAAAGGTGAATTTAGAAATGTAGGTACTGTAATCCAAGCATATTTATATGATAGTCATGAGTTAGTAGATAAATATCAAGATTTACGTTTACGATTAGTTAAAGGTGCATACAAAGAAAATGAAACTATTGCTTTTCAATCAAAGGAAGATGTAGATGCAAATTACATCAAAATTATTGAGCAACGTTTACTAAATGCTCGTAATTTTACATCTATTGCGACACATGACCATCGAATTATTAATCATGTGAAACAATTTATGAAAGAACATCATATTGAAAAAGATCATATGGAATTCCAAATGCTTTATGGTTTTAGATCAGAATTAGCAGAACAAATTGCTAACGAAGGATATAACTTTACGATTTATGTACCATATGGAGACGATTGGTTTGCATATTTTATGAGAAGATTAGCAGAGCGACCTCAAAACTTATCATTAGCGGTTAAAGAATTTGTTAAGCCTGCTGGATTAAAACGTGCCGGTGTGATTGCAGGTATCGGTGCTACAATGATGTTAAGCTTTACTTTAATTAAAAAATTATGTCGCAAATAATATATAAAAGTTTAGGGAGTTGGACAGAAATGATATTTTCACAAATTTATTTCGTTGTCCTACTCCCTTAAAAATGTAGTTGATTTACGTTTTATCAACTATATCTATCAACTCTATCTATTATCCTGTGCCATAAATTTTTAATTTATTGATTTTAATAAATTGGCCATTTCGATTGCACTTACTGCTGCTTCAGCACCTTTATTACCTGCTTTAGTACCAGCTCTTTCAACGGCCTGTTCGATACTTTCTGTTGTTAATATACCAAATATTACTGGTACATTTGTTTGATCATTTACTTTAGATACACCTTTAGCAACTTCATTACATACATAATCATAATGTGATGTCGCGCCACGAATCACACATCCCAAAGTAATAATAGCATCATAATTGCCTAAATTCGCTAGCTTTTTAGCTACCAATGGAATTTCAAATGCACCCGGTACATATGCTACATCAATGTTGTCTTCATGAACGTCATGACGGATGAGTGTATCTTTTGCACCTTCCAATAATCTACCAGTAATGAAATCATTAAATCTACTTACTACAATTGCTACTTTCAAATCTTTTCCAATTAATTTTCCTTCAAAATTCATGTTATTATCCTCCTAAATTAAATGACCCATTTTTAATTTTTTTGTTTCCATATAATCATGATTATGTACCGTTTCTGGCACAATGACTTCTATTCTTTCTGCAATATTAATACCATATTGCTTTAAACCTTCAAATTTGCTTGGATTATTACTTAATAAATTGATTTGTTCAACATTAAAATATTTTAAAATTTGCGCCGCAATATGATAATCACGTAAATCTTCATCAAAACCTAATGCTAAATTTGCAGTTACAGTATCATATCCTTGTTCTATTAATTCATATGCACGTAATTTATTTAATAAACCTATGCCTCGACCTTCTTGAGGAAGATATATTATCATACCGCCCTGGTCATTAATATATTCCATAGATGCTTCAAGTTGTGCACCACAATCACATCGTTGGCTATGGAAAATATCACCTGTCAGACATGCTGAATGTAATCGAACATTTTCATGTTGTCGGATTGGACCTTTAGAAAGCACCACGATTTCTTCATCTGTATAAGTCGCTTTAAATCCATACATATCAAATGCCCCAAAGTCTGTAGGCATTTTTACTTTTGCTTTAAATTCAATTTCTGGTTCTAATTTTTTACGATATTCAACTAAATCCTCAATTGTGATCATTTTCAATTGATGTTTTTCTCTAAATAGTTGTAAATCCTGACCTTTGGCCATTGTGCCGTCATCATTCATTATTTCACAAATAACTCCAGCTGGCTTGGCACCAGTAAGTCTTGCTAAATCAACAGCCGCTTCAGTATGACCATTTCTTGCTAATACACCTTTATCTTGTGCTACTAATGGAAACAAATGCCCAGGACGGTTGAAATCTTTTGCAATACTATTTGAATCTATCAGTTTTTTAGCAGTTAATGTACGTTCAAATGCACTAATGCCGGTTGTAGTATCAATATGGTCGACGCTCACAGTAAATTGAGTTCCATAGACATCCGAATTATCATTCACCATTTGTACTAATTCTAATCGTTCTGCAATATCTTTAGACATTGGTGCACAAATGAGGCCTCTTCCTTCTTTCGCCATAAAATTAATAGTCTGATCGTCCATCCATTCAGTGACAGCAACTAAGTCACCTTCATTTTCACGATTTTCATCATCAACCACGATAATTGTTTCACCATTTTTCAGAGCTGCTAAAGCACTCTCTATATTATCGAATTGCATAATACCCCTCCTAAAATCCAAATGCTCTTAATTTATCCGCAGTTAAATGATTGTTGTTTTTATTTAAAATATTTTCAACGTATTTAAACAGTACGTCCGTTTCCAAATGTACATCATCACCTATTTTTTTTGACGCTAAAATTGTAGAACGTCTTGTTTCGGGAATAAGGTGAATATCAAATGCATTTGCATGCTTATCAAAAACTGTCAAGCTCACACCATCTACAGTTATTGAACCTTGTTTAACTAATTGTTCAATAATATTATTAGAACATTGGATAGTAATAATTTTGGCATTTGTAGTTTCGTTTATTTTAGAAATTGTTCCAAGTTCATCGACATGACCTAATACAAAGTGACCACCAAACCTACCGTTACCACTCATTGCACGTTCTAGATTCACTTCAGACTGTCGTTTCACATCTGCTAAATAGGTTTTATTTTCAGTACCTTTAATAACTTGTACAGTAAAAGAGGTTGGACTAAAATCAATAACTGTTAAACATGCACCATTCACACTAATCGAATCACCAATATGCATATCTTCAATAATTTTATGTGCTTCAATTTCAATCGTTCTTACCGATTGACGAATTTGTACATTTTTAACGACACCTATTTCTTCAACGATGCCAGTAAACATGCATCATCACTTCTTTCGTAAAGTTAATTTGACATTTTGATTTAATAACTCGGAATGAACAATTTCAAATTGGTTTGTGTCTGGAATTTCCATCACTTTATTCGTTTGATAAAATTGATAATTTCCAGATCCGCCAATTAATTTCGGGGCAAAATAGAGAATAAGTTCATCTATAAAATTAGATTGGAGAAATTCTGAAGTAATCGTTGGCCCTGCCTCGACTAGCAAAGTACCAACACCTTTTTTATATAAATCATGAAGTATTGTTGTTAAATCACATGACTTCAAATAAATAATTTCAACATGTGTTTTATTCGTTGTTAAATTTGGATTTTCAGTATATATCCAAATTGGCGTTGATTCATCTTGGTAAATTTGTTTATTAAAACTAATATTTCCGGACTTTGACAAAATTATCTTTGTTGGATTTTTTCCATCTTGAATACGTGTTGTATATTGCGGATTATCTAATTCGATCGTGCCACGACCTGTTAACACAGCGTCATGGTTATGCCTTAATTGATAGACATCTTGTTTAACCTCTTTATTCGTAATCCATTGACTTTGTCCATAGTCATTAGCTTGTTTACCATCTAAACTTGCAGAAACTTTTACAGTAACTTGTGGTATTTGCTGTGCTTTCGCTTTGAAAAAATCACTATATAAACGCGCAGCACGTTCATCATTAACACACTCTACTTCAATACCACTAGCGCGTAATTTATCATCACCATGTGTATCTAACGAATCATCTTTTGTAGCATAAATTACTTTGGCAATTTTGCACTCTATAATTTTATTAACACATGGTGGCGTAGAACCAAAATGGCTACATGGTTCTAACGTGATATAAATAGTTGCATCAACGGCATCTTGTTTGGCCATGTCTAAAGCTTGAACTTCTGCATGTTTGTCACCTTTCTTCAAGTGTGCACCGATACCTACAATTCTACCTTCTTTAACTACAACTGCACCAACAGGAGGATTAACACCCGTTTGCCCTTGTACCATGTTCGCAAGTTGAATCGCGTAATCCATAAATTGACTCAAATTATCACCTCTATAAACAAAAATCCTCACATCAAAAAATCCGATGCAAGGAGTAAAAATATATCGTTAAATAAGCCTATTTGTAATTAATTTTACAAATACGCTACATTATCTGTGTCGATAACTGATATTCTTTCTCCCATCCAGACTTTAACTGTCGGCTCTAGAGTCTCACTAGATCAGCCACTAATATACAAAATATTAGCGGGTCGCAGGCTTAATTTACTGCCGGTTGGGAATTTCACCCTGCCCCGAAAGAATTATTTATGAAATTGTTATAGATCATTTGAGTTTATAGTATGTCTACTACGTTTAAAATGATACTATATGTTTTCAGAAAATACAATTAATGTCGGTTTGAATATACGTATTTAGTTATTTAAAAACATTATATTCAAAAAGTTGATTTTTGTTTTTTTTGAACACACTCTCTATTCATTTCAGTTTAGATTTATATAAAATATAGTATGCCATTTTATCAATTAAGATGATTTTGTTGTTCATAAGATTCTAACACTTCATATAATTGAGACACTGTATTCGCAACTTGTTCAACAATCATCTTCACACCATTGCGCAGTTTATTAACACCATTTGTCATTTGTCCTATTGCTATCATATTAGTCAATGTGCCAAATCTAGGACTAATGACTTGATTAGTTTCAGGTATGATTTGTATCCCACCCATTGGATGCGCTTGTACAATTTGTCTGTTCTCAAGATTTTTCATTAACTGGTCATCTTCATCTAATTCAGATAAATGATTTTTTGCACCAGTTGCATTAATCACAACATTGAATACATCTTTTATTTCTTGATTATTGTATGAAAAGTGATACAAATTATTATTATAAACTATATCATCCAAACCTTTTTTTAATATTAAAGACTCATTTTCAATTAACTGAATGATTAGCTTAGCTGTTCTTGGTGGCATCGGATTAGAATTTAATTGAATGATTTTACTATACTTATTGTTAAATCTATACTGATCTTCGATATTCAAACTATTCCATATCCAATTTAAATTTTCTTTTAAATGTTCGATAATACTTTGAAATATTCCCATCTCTTTTGGATTATTTAAATCATATTTTAAGTCCTGAATATGATTTCCTGTACGTCTTTTGACTAACTTTATAAAGTCTATATTGTAGTCATCACACTCTTTTAAAAATAATGAAACTAAAGTATCAAGGGGCGCATTACCGAAATGTATTTTCTTAATTTCATTCAACTTCTCTTTTGTTAAATAATTAAATTTAATATCAATCATTGTGCCACGCACACTAGGTAAATTAGCAGAACGGCTTGTCATTGTAATTGGTAATTTTGGATGGTGTGCAGCTACGTATCGAACGACATCCAAGCTTGCAAGACCTGTACCCACAATAGCAATTTCATCATCATCGTTAACTTCGTCTAAAGTATGATAGGTAGGATAAGGTGTCGCAATATATCCTTTAGTTCCTTTTAACTTATATGGATCATGATAAGCAAATGTACCACATGTTAGAAATATATAATCATATTCTTTCCAAGATTGTTTTGTATCAGTTGTACAAACATAAAATGTTAATTTAGTCTCATCTATTTTGGAATTCGTATAAATTTCTTGGACTTTGTGAAATTTAGTAGTGATATTACTATATCTTTTCAAATACATTAACAAATAAGATTTCATGTAATGCCCGAAAACAAATCTTGGTAAATATGTAGGTTGATCGAATGTGAATTCTGTTTGTTGTTGGTACCACTTCCAAAATTCTGATTCATCATCTAAATTTAGACTCATCTTTTTTGAAGGCATATTGATTAAAAGTTCTGAACTATCATTTTGAAACGGTACGCCTTGTCCCATATTAACTTTATCATCGTATAAATCTATATCTAGTTGTTTAAACTTAGGATGCTTAACTAATTCTTTTAAAACGCTTACTCCAGCTGTTCCCATTCCTATAATTGCTACACGCATACATCATCCATCCTTTAGTAGTTCAAAATATTGCAATTCTGGTATTATCAATAATTATATCAATTTGACTTATTAGTTTAAAATTTGTTAGTGAAACTTACTCACATATTATCAAATAAATAAAACCTATAAGCTTTCATTCAATAACAACAATATTGTTTGTGTTAAAATATCAAAAATGAGGTGATCAAAATGAAATTCATAGCAAAAATTTTAATCTCGCTAGTCATTCTATTTATGATTCTTAGTCGTAAAAATAAAGCATCTTAATTAATACCCTAGAATATAAATTAAATTCAAAAAAGGTAATTGACCATGTTATCTAAACTTGGCCAGTTACCTTTTTTTGAAAAATAACGATATTAAATTTTCAATTTTTTTTATTTATGTGACGATTCTCAACGTTGTACCACATATTCTACTTTTATGCTATTGTCGAAAAATGATAAACAGCAATACTTAGACATATATCTATATAGATGATAATCTATTTAAAGTCTAGGAGGTATTGTTATGTCATATAAAGAACTAGCAAGATTTTTAAAAATTTTATCTGATCCAAGTAGATTAGAAATACTAGATTTACTCTCTTGTGGAGAATTATGCGCTTGTGATTTACTAGAGCATTTTCATTTCTCTCAACCTACACTAAGCCATCATATGAAAGTATTAGTTAAAAACCACTTAGTTATAACACACAAAATCGGAAATAAACACATGTATCAACTTAATAAGAATCTTTTTGAGTCTGTAATTAATAATTTGGCTACCGTTCACACCTCAAATCAACGATGTATTTGTCATGCACTGAATAATGGTAAATGTTCATAATGACTATTTTAGCAATTATCATTTTTCTGTTAACTTTAATCTTGGTTTTATGGCAACCTAAAGGCTTAGATATAGGTGTTTCAGCTTTAATCGGCGCCCTCATCGCTATGATTACACGTGTAGTTAGTATTTCTGATGTTTACGAAGTAACAACCATAGTCTGGAATGCGACTTTAACTTTTGTCTCTGTAATTCTTATTTCATTAATATTAGATAAAATTGGATTTTTTGAATGGTCTGCCATCCACATGTTGCATGCTTCAAAAGGTAATGGTTTAAAAATGTTTGTTTTTATCATTTTGTTAGACGCCATTGTTGCAGCATTTTTCGCTAATGATGGCGCAGCCTTAATCCTAACTCCAATTGTATTAGCTATGGTAAAAAATATCGGGTTCAATAAGCGTGCAATATTCCCGTTTATTATTGCAAGTGGTTTTATTGCTGATACTACATCTTTACCATTAATCGTAAGTAACTTAGTTAATATCATTTCTGCTGATTATTTTAATATCAGTTTTGTTCAATACTTTATTCGAATGATTATTCCAAATATATTCTCGCTATTAGCAAGCATTCTCGTATTGTGGTTATATTTTAGAAAAGCTATACCTAATACATTTGATGCAAAAAACATAAAAAATCCTAGAGACGCAATTAAAGATATGAAGCTTTTTAAGATTTCGTGGGTCGTTTTAGTCATATTGTTATTCGGATACTTAATAAGTGAATTTACTAAAATTCCCGTATCAATATTTACCGGGATTATTGCGTGTATATTTTTACTATTAGCTCGAAAATCTAACGCAGTAAGTATTAAACATATAATTAAAAATGCACCGTGGAATATTGTTTTATTTTCACTTGGTATGTTTATTGTTGTTTTTGGCTTAAAAAATGCTGGAATCACTTTAATATTGGCTCATATATTATCCAACATTTCAAATTATGGACTATTTAACACAATTATGGGTATGGGCTTTATATCAGCTTTTTTATCATCTGTTATGAATAATATGCCTACAGTTTTAATAGATGCCATTGCTATAGGTCAAACAAATGTCAATGACATATTAAAAGAAGGCTTAATCTATGCAAATGTCATCGGTTCAGATTTAGGCCCTAAAATCACACCAATTGGCTCTTTAGCTACATTATTGTGGCTACACGTCTTAGCACAAAAAGACGTTAAAATTTCGTGGGGATCTTATTTTAAAACAGGAATTATGACTACAATTCCAGTACTATTTATAACTTTATTAGGATTGTATCTATCATTAATTCTTTTTTAGAAGAAGGTATTTCATATTGAATACAAAAACAATTTACTTTATTTGCACAGGTAACTCATGTCGAAGTCAAATGGCTGAAGGTTGAGCTAAACACATACTAGGCTGAGATTGAAAAGTACATTCTGCGGGGATTGAGATACATGGTGTTAATCCGAAAGGCATAGAAGCTAAGAAAGAAGTAGTCATTTATATATCTATCCAAACATCTGATTTAATTAATAGTAATATCTTAAAAAATTCAAATTTAGTCGTAACATTATGTATTGATGCAGATACCAATCCCCCTACTTTACCACCAGATGTTAAGAAGGAACATTGGAGATTTGATGATCCTGCTGGTAAGCCTTGATCAGCATTCTAACGTGTGAGTGACGAGATTAAAATGGCTATCGAAAATTTCAAATCAAGATAAAGGTTCAACAATAGAAAATTATAAAGCATCAAGGAAACCTTCAAAACCTTTATTTTCAAAAAATAAAAATACGCTTTCTATTTCATTGCGATAGAAAGCGTATTTTTGTAATTGAACAAGTCAGATCATAACTTATCCCTTATTAAATTATTGTTTGTTTAAATGTTTGCTATCATCTTTATACACAAAGTATTTGAAGTATTTACCTTCTGTCTTCATGTTTTTATAGAAGTCAGCAATAATCGTTGCATTACTTTCTGCCCACTTAATATCAGTTGCATATTGATGTTCACCAGGATTCTTAGGGTTCCATCTCATACTATATAAAGTATTTTGGTCTGTACTTGATAAGAAGTGCTTATGAATGAAATCAGCACCGCCAGAAATAGCTTTTTCAGGTGTATCCCAACCATGTTTTTTTGCGTATTCTGCACCAGTTTTTATTGGGTCTTTATCAAGAGCGCCTACACCATAAAAATTATAGTATTTTTTGCCGTCGATTTTGACTCCATTTGCTAATTCACTTTTTACTGCACCAGTTTCCAATAATGCATGTGAAATTAAATAAACTTCATTAACGTGCTTTTCTTTTGCGGCTTTCAAGAAATCATCTGTATGTTTCAATAATGTTGGTCTATCTACTAACATACGTTTAATTCTATTTTTATCGATGCCTTGATACTTAGACAAATCTAAGAATTGATATTTTTGCTTTTTATCATCAATAAAGCTACCACTATTCATTGCACTTTTTATTTCAGTTGCTGATGCATCTCTCCATGCATCATTTTTTTTATTTGATACCTGTTGACTCGTATAGTTGTTTATTTGTTTCTTTGCTGCATCGTTTAATGTAACATTTAACTTTTCAATTTTAATGTCTGATTTAACATGTTTGAAAAATATCTGATCGGATATCATTGAGAAAAATAAAAATGAGACAACAGCAAATATGATAACAAGTCCTATTATTCCAAAAATAGAACCTTTCTTGTGCTTATTCATATCCACACCTCTTAGGTCATTGTTGTTATACATTCAGTTTGATTACGATAATAAAGTTTAACATTATTAAAACCGTTTAACAATTTTATCTATGCATTGTTACATATTCATAAATAAACAGTAATGTAAATGAAACGTTTTAAACGATTCATCAACATAAGCGAAACCATTTTTATGCATCACTGACGTAAATTATTTTATAAAGCTTTTTAAAATTTTAGTAAAGAAGCTATTGATCAAGTAAGTAATGAAATAACTTAATTTTAGCTATCTATTATTATTTTGTTTCTTTTTTATAATCCATCATGATAAAGCTGGCAGCATTTGATCTATTTTTATAATAATACTGGTTTAAATCAATCGTACCCTCTATTTGACCATCACGATACATCATTTCATTATTAAAATTATTTATCATCACGAAATCGGCACGATCTCTTATAACATCTAAATCATCGTTTCGTGCGAAAAAATGTTCTAAATTTAAATGTGCGTAATCCATTGTTACCTCCCGATTACAAATTTTGTTCAATTTACTATATAGCAAAGTAATGATATATCAAATCACATTAATTTAATTACTTATGTCTTCTATTTAACACTTAAATTAGCGATTACGCAAATGAATGATTTTCAAAAATACTTTATCATCACTTTATCCGGAAATATTTCGCTATACGTATAGCATGGAGATATATACTTTGGAATTTAATGATGTATTTAAAAAGCACCACAAAATCATTCACCATCTTTTAAAAAAATATAACATTAAGTATAATTATGATGAGTTTTATCAACTACTTTTAATTAAAATGTGGGAATTGAGTCAAATATATAAACCCTCAACCAACCATTCTTTATCTTCATTTTTATTCTTACGCTTAAATTTTTATCTTATTGACTTATTTCGCCAACAAAATCGTTTAAACGATGTCATTTTATTAGAAAACAATTCACCTATATTATTAGAACAACCTGTATATTGTAGTAACTTTGAATTATATTTTCAAGACATATGTAAGGTTTTGAATTGTAGAGAACGACAATGGCTAAAGCTATATCTTGACGGATATAAGCAATACGAAATTGCTAAAGTTATGTCATTATCAAAGTCAACAATTAAATTAATCAAGGCATCTGTTAAGCGTAAATGCCATCATATTTTTAATTAGCTTTAAAGGAGTAATTTATTTGCAAGTCATTTCTACTAAACATTTACTTTATATCAAAACTGCATCTTCGAATCATATTAAAACAGATTGTGTTTTCCTAAATTATAATTATCATCTTCCTATTTCAGTAAATAAATTAATCGCATATTACGCGAAACTTCATTTAAAAACACCAGAATTACAAATTGAAACCGCAAAAAACCTACTGAATATTAACAAATTAATTCCTATTTACCTTGACCACAAAACGATACTTTTCCCCATAAAACAAAAGCGTGCACCGATACAAATTTATATCAATGCACACTATATTATTGGTATGACTGCTAAAAATGATTCAACTTTAATACATTTTAAGAAAGGCATTACGTTAGAAGTTGATGAGCCAATTTCACTTATTTCGAAAAAATGTCATGAAAGTCTAGCACTTAAACATTTTATTGAACATACTATTTAGAATTAAATTTTAGTTCTAGTAATTTCTTAGTGAAATATGATGTTACGATTTTAATTAAATATATACTGACAAACATTAATAAAATCGCTCCAATAATTGTTAATATCACAACTGTTGTAGTTAAGTCCACCTTAGGATTAACGAAAAATTGTACACCTGATAGGCTAGTAATTAATCCAAACAAGAAAATGCCCAGTAATGCAACATATGCAAGAATCATCATAATTAAAATTAGAAACATACTATAACTTTTCGCTTCTTTATCTTTGAAAATGTATTGTCTTAAATATGCATTAGCAAATGTAATTGGTTTATTAAAATTCACATTGTCAGATTCAGAGATTGATGCCAAATGTTGATCTAATTCAAGCTTTTCCTTTTTATTTAAAAACCATAATTGCTTTTTCACTTTTTTATCAAACAATTTTTTACTCATAATTAAGGATTTCTCTCCTTTGATTTTTTGACCTCATTTTAAAATGCAAAGTCAAATAACATTGTATTTTATATATTTTACAGAAATATATGCATCAAATCTACAAAATTCATTTTACAATTTCATTTTGTGTTCATTTAAAGTTATAAATCGAATGTTATATTTACTATTTATACATGTAGATTTAAAGCACCTTTAAATACATGTGTAGTTTTCATATAATGAACGTAGTAATCACTATAAATACCAGTTGAATTAATTTTTTAATAATAAGGAGAAATCAGTTATGATTAAAAAATTCAATCAATTCTTTTACGATGATTTATCAGTTACTCAAGGAAATTATTTTTTCACACTGCTAAAAGGAATTTTTATTGCGATTTATTTCCTCATCGCAATTGTTATTTGTGAATTACATTTACTATATGGTTTACTTACAATAATGGTCGGTATCTTCCTTCTAAAAATACTAAAAATAAACCTATTTTCGCTTAAAAAAATAACATTGCCACAAATTGCCCTTATAATCGGTGGTACCCTTTTACTTTTTGGCTTAGACAACATTTACTTATACTTTCATGAAACGCCTAAAAATCAACAAACATTGGAAAATGAAATAAAGAATATGCCATTATACTTTTCAATTCTTACTGTCGCAGTTACTCCAGCTCTTTTAGAAGAAATTATTTTTCGCGGCATTTTAATAAGAGTTATATTTAGAAACCATTTATTACTAGGTTTAGTTGTGTCTAGTCTAGCTTTTGCATCATTACATGAATCAGAAACATGGATTGGATACTTACCTTACCTTTATTCGGGAGTAATTTTTGGACTAGCATATTTAAAAACAAGACGATTAGAAGTTGCTATCTTAATGCACTTTCTAAATAATCTCTCCTCTTTATTCATTATACTGTGGGGGTAATGTCAGTTTAAAATGATAATTTGAAATGATACACATTGATTGCATCTCAATATGTTATCTATAAAACTATATACAATACAAATTAATAACACACAAGCTTTTAAAGCAATAATAAATCTTGTATAATTAACTTAATTTTTATAAAAAATTAAACATCCATCTTTATATTAGGAGAGTTAATATGTTTTCGAGGAACAACAATGTATTTGTTGATGATTTATCTGTAACAAAGGATAATTATTTAATTGCAGTTTTAAAGATGTTACTCATTTTTTTAGTTATTAATTATGGTACAGACTTCAGTATTGAACATGAGTATATAGGGTTATTCATCATATTGCTTGGTGTTGTACTTCTCAAAGTTTTAAATATTAATCTGTTATCTTTCAAAAAATTAAAATTCACTCATATTCTTTATATTATTTTTGGCTATTTGCTAATGTATGGGTTGGATAGCTTATATGCTATGTTCGCACCACCTACATTAAATGAAACGTTGATAGATGAAGAGTTTGAAGATATACCTTTCCACTTATCTCTAATCAGCATTGCAATAATTCCACCAATCACGGAAGAAATCATATGTCGTGGATTGATTTTACGGGTTTTATTTAGAAACCATCTTTTCTTAGGACTAATTGTATCAAGCATATTCTTCGCACTAATACATGCATCTGACACACTGATTGGTTATCTTCCTTATTTTTATTCAGGTTTAATTTTTGGCTATACTTACTTAAAAACAAAACGATTAGAGGTACCAATTTTAATACATTTTATAAATAACCTCTTAGCTATTTAGCATTAAAGTCATTCAGCTTCACTATATGATTAATCATTATTTATTTTGAAAATTGCAACATGACACTAAAATTATAACAATGTAATAAATAGGTAACTTTTCATTTGTTATTGGACATTTACTTTTTGGAATTATATAAATACAACAAAGCCACACGCCGGACTTAAATAGGTGTGTGGTTTTCTTAATTTATTGTTTAACTATTTATGTGTGGCTCCAATTACATATCAATTAAGAACCCCCATAGGCACAGTGCCTATGAGGGTTTAAATGTATTTTAAATTATAAAATAGAAAGTCCTGAACTTTGAATATCTTTTGCAAAGCCTTTAACTGTATCAACTGGTAATTCATTAATGTCGCGACCTAAGTTTGTGTTCACTTTTTTAACAACATCTGCTGGACATGTAATAATATCTGCACCAATTTCATCAGCTTGAATGACATTGAATAATTCACGGCAACTTGCCCATAATAACTTAACGCCTTCTTTGCTGTGTGTCACTTCCACCGCTTCTTTCATCAATGGTAATGGATCTACACCTGTATCAGCAATTCTTCCTGCAAATACTGAAACATATGTTGGTACGCCTTCAGTTACTGCTTCTGTAATTTCTTTAACTTGTTCGATAGTATATACCGCAGTTACATTTAATCTTACATTGTCAGCTGAAAGTTTTTTAATTAATGGAATAGTTGACTCACCTTTTGTATTAACAATTGGAATTTTAACGAAAACATTGTCACCATATTGTTTTAAAATTGCTGCTTCTTTTTCCATCGTTTCTAGATCATCTGCAAACACTTCGAACGAAATAGATGCATCTGGAATTTCTTTTACAGCTTCTTCAGCAAATGCTTTATAATCTGTAACACCCGCTTTTGCCATTAAACTTGGATTTGTAGTAAAACCATCCACTTGTTTGTTTTTATAAGCCGCTTTCATTTCTTCAATATCTGCACCGTCTGCAAATACTTCAACATTTAGTTTAGCCATATAGTATAGCCTCCTTGGTTCTTATTAAAATTTTACAACATCTGCATGTCTTTTTCTTACAACCATTTGTCAAAAATGATTTTTATTTCTTTGTTATATAAAACATTTATATCACGCTTTTATAATATTAAGCTAATGTTTTGCCTAGAAAATGAATAAATTACTTTTGCAACATTGTGTCAAGATAGTAATTAAACTATTGTTTTACGGTTGTTTATGATACGATATGTTAATGATAATCATCCAGGAGGTCAAGCATGTCTCGTTCAAAAAAACACTTTTACTTATCGAGCTTAATGATTATTTTAAGCTTTTTCTTTAATACAAATAATGTTTTTCTAAGTGGACTTTTTAATTCTTTCATAAAATTAATATTCTTCTGTAGCATTGTTAATTCAATTATTCTTATTTTGGCGATAATATTTGCAGATCGTTCAATAAAAGCATTAAAACCTGATGCTGATTGGATCAGAATTGCCAGTAAAAGTTTGCCATGGCTTATTTTAATTGTAATTTTAGTTCATATATTTTCAATCGTTCATACATTTGGCTTAATTTAAGTCAAATCACTAAAACATTTATTTGATTCTTATTTAACATCAAAGTAAATACCATTGGCTCATAAAAAAATGCCAATGCTTCATAAAATCTTTACATCATTTCTGTATTTCCATAGACAACATGATATAACTATATTGAGGTTTGGCAATTACGTGATTTTTTATAATCGCAACATTGTCAAAACCTCATTTTTGATTGAAGACAAAACTTTTTCATTCGAGGTGACTCAATTGCAATATTTATATATTTTTATAGGTGGTGCTATAGGTGCACTTTTACGTTACTTAATTTCATTTCTAAATGTATCTGGTTCATTTCCTGTTGGTACTTTTGTAGCAAATTTAATAGGCGCCTTTGTTATGGGAATTTTAACTACATTGTCCATTTCTTTTTTTAAAAATCGTCCAACATTAAAGAAAGCAATTACAACAGGATTTTTAGGTGCATTAACGACTTTTTCAACATTTCAAATAGAATTAGTACATATGTTTAACCATCAGCAATTTATAATATTACTATTATATGCCGTAACAAGTTATGTGCTAGGAATCTTTTTATGTCACTTCGGTATGAAAATCGGAGGTGCCCTATCATGATATCTACATTATTAGTAATGATTGGTGGTGGCTTTGGTGCAGTTGTTAGAGGTGCATTAACAGATTACTGTAATGCTAAATTTACATCATCGTTGCCAATCCCAACACTTATTGTAAACCTCATAGGTAGCTTTCTCATCGGACTTATAATGGGAATGGCAATTTCAAACACGTGGTTATCTGCACTTTTTGTCACAGGATTTTTAGGTGGCCTTACAACATTTTCAACATTAGCTAAAGAACTTACATTAATGATGACTCCTAAGCTTAAGTTAACACATTTTATCAATTATTCACTTTTACAATTCATTATAGGATTTATTGCCTGTTATATCGGTTTTCATATTTAAAAAATAATGCTTTATTCAGTAAAATGGTAATCTCACATCCTAAACTGAATAAAGCATTTTTAATTTTGAATCAATCATAATATATTGTTGGATTTTTAAGTAAATTTATATTGGTATTTAATATATCAATCAAATCTTTATAAATTAACGTTGAACAACCTTAGACAAAAACCAAACTTCTTGAGGTTTATTTTCACCATAAAACCTAAGAAAAGCAAAATTAACATATTGCAAAAATGAAGCTGTTTCATGGTCTCCTGCCTCGTTTAACTTCTCTGATCAATTGAAACCTATCTTTAATTAAAACCACTTTGAAATACTTCGCGCTATCCTTCAAAGACTTGTTTTTATTCGTCACTCATAATTCAATTACCCTTCAAATGTTTTTGGATCAGGTCCAATTCTTCTATCTTGATTCAAGGCATCGATTCGCATCATTTGCTCATCTGTTAAATTGAAATCGAATATATTTATGTTTTCAGTAATTCTTTCAGGTGTTACAGATTTAGGTATCGTTACTACACCATGCTGTATGTTCCATCTTATAACTACTTGTGCCGCAGATTTCCCTACTTCTTTAGCAATTTCTATAATTGTTTTATCTTCTAATATTTGTGCATTCATCAATGGTGACCAAGATTCCATCACAATATGTTGCGCTTCCAAGTATAATTTTAATTTATGTTGTGTTAAATAAGGATGAAATTCAACTTGATTAATAACCGGCTTAATTGACACTTGTGCCAGCAATGCTTCCAAATGTTCAGGCTCAAAATTGCTAACACCAATATTTCCTACTTCATTATTTTTATATAGGTCTTCCATGCCCTTCCATGTATCAATCATGATTGCTTCATTTGTACCAGGCCAATGTACTAAATATAAATCTAAATATGATAAACCAAGGCGTGATAAACTAGCGTGGTATGCATTGGCCACATTGTTTCTACCAAAATCTTCAAAGTATAATTTTGAAGTAATGAATAAATCCTCCCTATTTAATCCAGTCGATTCCAATCCAGCACGAATACCTGCCCCAACTTGCTCTTCATTCCCATACACCTTTGCAGTATCAATGCTACGATATCCTTGCTCAATTGCATGTTTAACACTTTTCATGCAATTTTCATCATTTTCAACACGAAAAGTTCCTAAACCAATTTGTGGCATTTCGTTCCCATTATAAAATCGTTTAACCTCCATTAATATCGCCTCACTTTTTTAATGTATTATACCCTGTTATCATAACAAATCTAACTTTACGCATACATTTAAAAACACTTTTGTCGATTAACCAATAAAACTCTAGTATTATTTATCAAATATTACGCAAAATGCAAAAGCAATTCTTTTTAATTTATGGCACAATACAATAATTAGTTGAGCGTGAAACTCAATTCTTTTAATTTATGACACAATAAAAAAGCTGAAGTAACAACTATTAAGTCATAACTCCAGCTTTTCATTTAATTGAATGATTCGATTTTATCCATCATTTGTTGTAAGTCTTCAACATTGTATTGAATACGACCATGGAATACAAATTTGTTAAAGAATTCATCTAATTGTTCAGCACCAACAAGTACTTTTACAGCGCTATTTTGATTATAATTTGAAATCGTTACGTCACCTTCATTTTTAGGATTAAAGTATAAAATTGAAGTCGGCGTATATTTAGCACCTAATTGTTTTTGTAAGTCTTCAGCCAATTGTTTAATCGCCTCAATTTGATCTGAATAATTTACAAATGATAATGAACGTTTGTCATCATTTTGATCCATCACAATCGTTTGCGGTCTAGATTTATCTAAATCTAATGTATCAAATACTTGTTCCATTGGTGGTAAATCTTTAAATTGACCGCCACTAATACCATTATAAACATGACCTTTTAACAATTGAGAATCAATTATATAAAGTCCAGTTCTAGTTAAAACTAAATGACTAATACGTTCAATATTATTAAAGCCATCCTTTGGTAAAAAGATATTTGCCATAATGTGCATATCTTCTGGTCGAATTCGTTTTTCTTTAACTAATCTTTCACGAATACCAATTAATCTCATGTCCGTTACATATTCACTATGATTTTTCGAGAACAATTTTAATGCGTCAATCTCACGATCTTTTGTACTAACCATGTGATTATAATCTTCTTGTTGTTTTGTAATTGTCTTTTTATTTTGAATACGCTCTTTCTCTAAAGCTTCTTCATGAGACTTTTTAATGTTTTGTTCTTGTTGTTCATACTTTTCTTCTGTTTGTCGCTTAACTTTTTTCTTACTACCTAAGGCAACTAAGAAAAGGACAAAAAAGATTAATGCAATGACTACTGCAGTAATGAGTCCAATGACTACCGGTGAAGATAAATCCATCACAACAACGCTCCTTTTTAATATATGAATAACTTTAATTATAATAGAAAAGCTAAAGATTTTCGATACATAATATCATTTATATACCGAAAATCTTTTATTTAGCCTTATTTAGTTCGAATCATTACTTAACTGCGTCTTTTAATTCTTCTACTTTGTCTAATTTTTCCCATGGGAATAATACATCTGTACGTCCAAAATGACCATAAGCAGCAGTTTGTTTGTAAATTGGTTGTTTCAAATCAAGCATTTTAATAATGCCAGCTGGTCTTAAGTCAAAGTGCTTTCTTACTGCTTCAACAAGTTGACTTTCAGAAACCTTTCCAGTTCCAAATGTATCAATTGCAATTGATACTGGTTCTGCAACACCAATGGCATATGCTAATTGAACTTCACATTGATCTGCTAAGCCTGCTGCTACTATATTTTTAGCGACATAACGTGCAGCATATGCAGCTGAACGGTCTACTTTTGTAGGATCCTTACCACTGAAGCAACCGCCACCATGACGTGCATAGCCTCCATAAGTATCAACAATAATTTTACGTCCTGTTAAACCAGCATCACCTTGAGGTCCACCGATTACAAAACGTCCTGTAGGGTTGATGTAGAATTTAGTTTGTTCATTAATTAAGTTTTCAGGAACAGTAGGATAAATGACATGTGCTTTAATGTCTTCTTGAATTTGCTCTAGTGTCACATCTTCAGCATGTTGCGTTGAAACAACAATCGTATCAATACGTACTGGGTTATCATTTTCATCATATTCAACAGTAACTTGAACTTTACCGTCAGGACGTAAATAGTTTAATGTACCATCTTTACGCACATCTGATAAACGTTTAGCTAGTTGATGTGATAGATAGATTGCTAAAGGCATATACGTTTCTGTTTCGTTTGTTGCATAACCAAACATTAAACCTTGGTCACCTGCACCAGTAGCTTCAATCTCTTCTTCACTATCTTTGTCACGATATTCTAACGCTTTATCCACACCTTGAGCAATGTCAGGTGATTGTTCATCAATCGCAGTTAAAATTGCCATCGTTTCATAATCATAGCCATATTTTGCTCTTGTGTATCCAATTTCTTTAATTGTTTCTCTAACAACTTTCGGAATATCAACATATGTTGTTGTAGAAATTTCGCCGGCGATTAATGCCATACCTGTTGTAACTGTTGTTTCACAAGCTACACGTGCATTTGGGTCGTCTTTTAAAATAGCATCTAATATTGCATCTGACACTTGGTCAGCGATTTTATCTGGGTGTCCTTCTGTAACAGACTCTGAAGTAAATAATCGTTTGTTATTTAACATAGTTTGCTCCTTTAAATTTATATTACGAAAATTCTCTTTCTGTGAGCTAAATAAAAAAGACCTTCTAACTATGAATATAGAGAGAAGGCCTAATACGTCCATTCGCTCTTATCGTTCAGACCTATTTGTCTGCAAACGGTTTGGCACCTTTCTTTTATAAAAAAGAGGTTGCTGGGTTTCATTGGGTCCATGTCCCTCCACCACTCAGGATAAGAGAATCCGTTAAAATTAATACTACCTAAATAATGAATTAATGTCAATTTTTGATAAATAAATTTACAGTAAAATATTGTAGATTAATTATGTTAATGTGTTATACTAATTAAATGTAAAGGCTTACATTTAAATTATCGCTTTGGAGGGATTTAGGATGTCAGTAGACACATACACTGAAACAACTAAAATTGACAAATTATTGAAAAAAACAACGTCACATTTTCAGCTTTCGACGACACAACTTTATAATAAAATTTTAGATAACAAAGAAGGCGTATTAACAGAACTTGGTGCTGTTAATGCAAGTACTGGTAAATACACTGGTCGCTCGCCTAAAGACAAATTTTTTGTCTCAGAACCTTCATATAGAGATAACATTGATTGGGGAGATATCAATCAACCTATCGATGAAGAAACTTTCTTGAAGTTATACCATAAAGTATTAGACTATTTAGATAAAAAAGATGAATTATATGTTTTCAAAGGTTACGCAGGTAGCGATAAAGATACAATGTTAAAACTTACAGTCATCAACGAATTAGCTTGGCATAATTTATTCGCTAAAAATATGTTTATCAGACCTGAATCGAAAGAAGAAGCTACGAAGATTAAACCAAACTTCACTATCGTTTCTGCCCCACATTTTAAAGCAGATCCAGAAGTAGATGGCACTAGATCTGAAACATTCGTCATTATTTCATTTAAACATAAAGTAATTTTAATCGGTGGTACTGAATATGCTGGCGAAATGAAAAAAGGTATCTTCTCTGTAATGAATTACTTATTACCGATGCAAGATATCATGAGTATGCATTGTTCAGCAAATGTTGGTGAAAAAGGCGATGTAGCATTATTCTTCGGTCTATCAGGCACTGGTAAAACAACATTATCAGCTGATCCACACCGCAAACTAATCGGTGATGATGAACACGGATGGAATAAAAACGGCGTATTTAATATTGAAGGTGGCTGCTATGCAAAAGCAATCAATCTTTCCAAAGAAAAAGAACCACAGATCTTTGACGCAATTAAATATGGTGCGATTTTAGAGAATACTGTCGTTGCTGAAGACGGTTCAGTAGACTTTGAAGACAATCGCTATACTGAAAATACACGTGCGGCTTATCCAATAAATCATATAGATAACATTGTGGTACCATCAAAAGCAGCACATCCAAATACAATCATTTTCTTGACTGCAGATGCATTTGGTGTGATTCCACCAATTTCTAAATTAAATAAAGATCAAGCTATGTATCACTTCTTAAGTGGTTTCACTTCTAAATTAGCTGGTACAGAACGTGGTGTCACAGAACCTGAACCATCATTCTCAACATGTTTCGGTGCACCATTCTTCCCGTTACACCCTACTGTTTATGCGGACTTACTAGGTGAACTTATCGATTTACATGATGTTGATGTTTATCTTGTTAATACTGGATGGACTGGTGGAAAATACGGTGTAGGTCGTAGAATCAGCTTACATTACACACGCCAAATGGTAAATCAAGCTATTTCAGGTAAATTAAAAAATGCTGAATATACAAAAGATAGTACTTTTGGTTTAAGTATTCCTGTTGAAATTGAAGATGTTCCTAAAACAATTTTAAATCCGATCAATGCTTGGAGCGATCAAGAGAAGTATAAAGCACAAGCAGAAGATTTAATTCAACGTTTTGAAAAGAATTTCGAAAAATTCGGTAAGAAAGTTGAACATATTGCCGAAAAAGGTAGCTTCAACAAATAAATTGAATGCTAATCACAGAGCCAACCGCTGTTAAATTTTAACAATGGTTGGCTCTTCTTATGTTATATAGTAAAATTTATAGTCATTTTCATAAATTCATTTTAAAGCATCTATATTTAAAACCCATAAAGCTCGAATCACTTATCAAGATATCGATTGTAAGTAAAGATTGCCTCTTTACACTTCAAAGTGCCTAAGTTTCTCCACTTTACTCATAAAGTTTTTAATATAAGTCAATGTTTCAACCATGGCTGGCGGTCTCGGTACATGTCCTTCTGTCATTTGATAAAATGTTTCATGCATGACACCTTTTAACTCAAGCTGTTCCGCTAAATGATACGCATGTTGAATACCAACTTGTTTATCTTTGCCTCCATGTACAATTAAAATTGGCGGACTATTTTCATTTATATTTGGAATAGCCTGACGCATTTCATATGCTGCTCTATCTTTTTTCGGGTGTCCAATCATTCTCCTAAGCATTCCTCTTAAATCAACGCGTTCTTCATACATTAAATAAATATCTGAGACTCCACCCCAGATAATGTAACTATCTACAGGTAAATCTTGAAACGTTAGCAATCCTTGTAAACCGCCTCGTGAAAAGCCAATCATATGAATAAAAGCTTGTGGATATTTGCCATGTAGCAACCTTAATAATTGTGTCACATCATTTAAATCCCCACGATAAAATTCATCTCTACCTTCACTACCATTGTTGCCACGATAATAAGGTCCTATAACTAGAGTATTATCATCTGCAAATTGCATTAATCTACCTGCGCGCACACGTCCTACTTGACCTTTGCCACCCCGCAAGTAAACTACAATTCTTTTAACATTTTGATACGGTGTCATCATAAGTGCTTTTACTTTTAAATCATCTGACAAATATGTAACTTCTTCAAAATGATGCGTAAAAGATTCAATTGGCATTCGTTTACGTTTGATAAAATCCAAGTGATTGCACCCTCTCCACACATTTTAAAATGGTACTATCTTGAAGCAAGAAACTTTGATGAGTAAGTTCGATATCATTGATACATTTAAACAACACTGGCCCTGCTGTTTCTAAATAATCATTCTTATTTACCAATGATTCAACTTCGATAAAATATACATCTTTCACAAAATCAGTTTTCTCATGTGTATCAATGGTATATTGTGCGATGTAATGAATATTTTTAACTTTGGCCCCTGTTTCTTCATACAATTCCCGCGTTACAGCTTCAATACTACTTTCCCCGTGTTCCCTTTTACCACCAGGGAATTCAATTCCTCTAATATTATGTTTGGTAAAAAGCAATTGATTTTTAAACGTTGGAATAGCTAGCACATGATTGCCATCTGCTACCTCATTATCCTTTTTAAATGTCAAATTAACTTGACGATTATCTTTATCCCTAAACTTCACGCGCATCACATCCCTACATTGTATGTTAATATAATAGTTAATCACTATTGTTGGAGGCATTAATTATGAAAAAGATATTTTTGGCGATGATTCATTTTTATCAACGTTTCATTTCGCCACTTACTCCACCAACTTGTCGTTTTTATCCAACATGTTCAGAGTACACTAGAGAAGCGATTCAATACCACGGTGCTTTCAAAGGCCTTTATTTAGGCATCCGTCGTATTTTAAAATGTCATCCGCTTCATAAAGGTGGCTTTGACCCTGTTCCTTTAAAAAAAGACAAGTCAACAAGTAAACATTCGCATAAACATCATCATTAATATGGTTTTAATTGAGTAATATCTACCCTAGGGGGACGAAATTCGAGTCGTCCCTCTTTTAATATGCCTGAATGTTCAACTACATCTTGTTCAAAATAATAACCTGCTGGTGTAACATCTCCTGGATAATCACCTTTGCGAGCAATCATCGCTGTAAAATAACGGCTCAAACCATATTCGTACATGCCACCAATCACTACCTTCACACCGTACTTTTTCAAAGTATCCATTGCCGTTTGCACCCTATCAATGCCACCAAGTCGAAATGGTTTTAATACGACAACATCCACATCATATAGTTCTATCAAATTAAGAATGGACGACAGTGACGTCGCCTTTTCATCAAGGGCTATTGGAGGTATTGTTCCATCCACTACATCATCAAGCATTGAAATTTCTTTAAATGGCTCTTCGATATAAAGAACTTGTTCACGCGCTAATAACTTTAACTCTGTCATATCTTGACGGGTCAATGACTCATTTGCATCTACAACTAATTGAAAGTGAAAGTCTAATTCCCGTAACGTTTTAATTTGATCCATGATTTGAGGCGTCCACTTTAACTTAATTCTGGCAGGCTTTGTTGTTTTCAAGGCCGCTAGTTGTTTATTTGATAAGCCACTCGCTGTCGCTCCATATGCTACTGAAAATGAAGGTAATGTGTGAAACATTTGATACAATGCCATCACTATAGTTGCTCTTGCAGCAGGTGTATCTTCCAAAGGTGCCAATAATTCAAGTGCCGCTTCATACGATTCGAATGATTTATTTTTAATACCTATAAACCATTGTTGAAGTGCTTCTTTTACTGAATCAATCGTTTCAAAATTATACCAATCTGTTGGAAAAGCATTACATTCACCGAAATATGAATAGCCTTTATCATCAATTATCTCAATAAACAAACAATCACGATGCGTTAAAGTGACTTTCGGCGTTACAATTTGCGACTTAAACGGTTCACTAAATTTATAAAAATGCAAAGCCGTCAATTTCACTAGATCACCCTCTATTCAACTTATTTCTTTGTAATTTACCAGTCGATGTATATGGCAACGTATCAACCTTTTCAAAGTATTTTGGAACTTTATATTTCGCTAAATGCTGCGATAAATATGCAATCAATGGTGACTCAGCAATGTCATTTTCACTTATATAATATAATTTGGGCACTTGTCCCCATGTATCATCAGGATGCCCTACACATACTGCGTCACTGATACCTGGAAATTGTTTCGCTACAGTTTCAATTTGATATGGATAAATATTTTCACCGCCACTAATAATTAAATCTTTACGACGATCATAAATCATGACAAAACCTTCATGATCAATTTCTGCAATGTCACCTGTATTAAAATAACCATTTTCAAACGTATCTGTTAAATCTGTTGGATACAAATATCCATTCATCACATTGTCACCTTTAATTAATAATTCTCCATGACCTTCTTTATTTGGATTTTTAATTTTTACATCAACATTGGCACTTGGCATGCCAACGGTATCAGGACGTTCATGCAACATTTGTGGTGTCGCAGTTAAAAATTGCGAACATGTCTCCGTCATACCAAATGAATTATAAATTGGCAGGTTATATTGTAATGCCGTCTCTATCATAGTGGCAGATAATTTAGCACCGCCGAGTAATATTTTTTGTAAATCATAAGGTTCATGTAAACCTTGTTGGATAAGCCAGTTCAATGTTTGTGGCACAAGCGAAATGTGCGTTATGCATTCATTTTTAATCATTTTTAAAATTTGTTCGGCATTGAATTTATCAACAATGCGCACCGTAAATCCTTCAATAACAGCTCTTAACAGTACACTGAGACCTGAAATATGGTAAATGGGCAATACAGATAGCCATATTGTGTCATGATCAAATCCCAAACTTTCTTTACATCCGATTGCACTGGCATAATGATTACGAAACGTTTGTGGCACCGCTTTTTGAGGGCCAGTTGTCCCTGATGTAAACATGATTGATGCAATAGCATCAAGCTCAAATGATGTATTTAATATGTTGGACGGCAAATCTTTCAGAATGACTGTTTCGTTCGATCTATCATTTTGGATATCCATTGTGTTATCCAACAAACCGTTCATTGTAATATCCGTTCCAGGGAATTCAATATCATCCAACGATACAATTTGAAATCCTTCCAAATTCAATGGCAAGGTACAAAAAATCAATTTCACATCAATCGACCTCATCTGATTCGTCATCTCATTTGGCGTCAATCTTGTATTAATCATCGCAATTTCAATATTCGCTAACCAACATGCATGAATTAAAATGACAGATTGAATCGAATTATCTATGTATAGTCCTACACGCGATTGTTGATAAGTTCTAAGTTTGTTAGCCACATGATACGCCTTAAGATATAAATCTCGATAGGTGTAGGAAACTTGACCATCAGTAATTGCAATATGTTGGCCATTTTGTTTTGCTTGTTTATATAACCCAAAATCCATACTCTATTCCCCCATATTCATCTACATTTTAATTATAACGATTTTATGACATTCTAGCAGGCGTTATGTTTAAAAATGTAAAAAAGCAGACAAATGATTTCACTGATATGATTTATTTCTTATCTGATTCATATCATAAAATACTTTGTCTACTTATATCATTTATGATTTTTTAATTTTTAATGTAATTCTATCATTTTGATGTGGTGATTTAGCAATTGAAGCCAAATCATCTACATCATTAATAGATTTCTGATCAATATTCTGTAACGCACTTAAATGAAAAACCTCGTCATCTAAATTTTCAATGAGATATACATAATATGTGTTCTTTTCTTTTTTATATTTCTTCGTTTCCCAAAATTCCGGTTTACAAGATAAAATTTCATTTGGTATGTATTCAATAAATAAATAACGTTTGCTTCCAACTTTGTTAATAAAATACTTTGCAGTACCCTTTTCCAAACCTTTAACTTGTGCATAATCTGGCGAAAAATAAACACTACCTATATTCTTATTGTGTTGTTGTATATCAAAATGTTGCCCTTCTATTTTATTATTCGTGCCACAGCTACTTAATATGATTACAACACCTAATATTAAACAAACTTTCATCCACTTATGTTTTAAATATTTCTTCAAAAACAACACCTCTAAATTTAAATACAACATATTATATCAAAATTAATTTATGTTTTTGTTAAATATTTTTGTCATGCATGTGTCAATTTGCATGATGATACAATTTTAGAATTTTAAAATTAACATTCCTGCAATCCAAAATTAATTTTAAAGTTTTGAAAAAAATTAAAGTATTCTCACTACTAATTTGGTAAAATATGATTATGTGATATAGTGAAAGCGTTTTACATATTAGCAACTCCCTCTTAAAAACACCCAGGTTTTACAGCAATTCATGAAATTAACATATAAATATAGAGGAGATTAACTATTGAATACTGAAAACAACAAGACTCAAAACCAAACTGATAAAAGTTCTGAAAGACGTGGCATGTTAAAAGGATGTGGTGGCTGCCTTATTTCTTTAATTTTATTAATTATCTTAATATCATCATGTTCAATGCTTATAGGTAACAATGACGATTCATCATCTAATAAATCGTCAAAGACAGAAACAAGCAGCAAAGACAAAAATAAGAAAGAAGATAAATCGCAATCCGATAAAAATACTGACAAAGATAAACAAGAAACAGACACAACAGTTACAAAGGAAAATTCAGAATCTCATCAACATGACAGTACACAATCTACACCTCAAGAGAAATCATCAAATGAAGAAACTAATACAAATGATGACGACCCACAAATGAACCTTAATGACAATCATAAGTCAAAACAAAATCAACAACCTACACAACCTAAGACTTCACCTGAACCAGAAACGAATACACAACAGTCATTTTCAAATTGTACGGAACTAAGAAAAGTTTATCCTAATGGTGTAAATGCAGGTCATCCAGCCTATCGACCTCATCTTGATAGAGATAAAGACCAACGTGCATGTGAACCAGGTAAAGGTTAAGCAACAAACGATAGACATTATTCAAATTGTATTTAGCTTGATACACAAATCACATAGTTTAAAATGAGGGAGATTTTTAGGAATGAGTAATCAATTTAAAAGCGAAGAAGAAAAAAGGCAATGGGAACAATTCCAAGCCTTTCAAAAGCATCAAAACCAGCAAAATCAACAATTTAGACAGAAGAAATCTAGAAAAGGATGGTTCTGGGGTTGTGGTGGCTGTCTAGTACTATTTATTTTAATAATTATCGGTATTTCTGCATGCACAGCCGGTATCACTGGTAACCTTGGTGGAAATAATTCTAAGGAAACGAACAAAACCCATAAAATTGGTGAGACTGTAAAAAATGGTGATCTTGAAGTCACAGTTAATTCAGTTGAAACTATGAAATCAGTTGGACCCTCTATCGCACCAACAAATGCCAAAGGTACATTTGTCGTTGCTGATGTTACGATTAAAAATAAAGGTAAAGAAGCATTAACAATTGATAGTTCAATGTTTAAATTAAAAACTGGTGATAAAACATTTGAAGCAGATAATACAGGTTCAATGTCTGCTAACCAAAATGACAACGGTAGTATAGAAAATTCATTTTTCTTACAACGTATAAATCCAGATAGCACTGCTCAAGGTAAAATTGTTTTCGATGTGTCAGAAAACATAGCCAACGCAAAAGATAAAAAATTAGAAGTTATTTCTAGTTTATTTAGTGTCAAGAAGATTACATTTGATTTATCCGATGCTAAAAAAACATCAAAAGCTAAAAAAGAAAACAACGATGAGGACGTTGCTACTGCAAGTTCAAATAACGATAATGTAAATTATGAAGCTTCGGCTACTACACCTTCTACACCATCTAGTGCGAATAATGATTCTGAAGAAAATGAACAGTCTAGTAAAGATGAGGATAAACAGGATGCGTCTCAGAGTGATAAATCTAGTGTAGAAAAAAGTGAATCTAAATCGGAACCTGCTACTGCAGAATCAGCACCTCAAAGCAAACCTGTTACAAGTGAAGCACCACCTAGTCAAAATAATCACAATGAAGATAGTATGTACGATGCTACAACAGAATAAATTTTCAGGGTAGCTCGTCTACCCTTCTTTTACGGAAAAATTAAATATACATAGCAATTTAAGGAGAAGAAATAAATGAAATTCAAAGCTATCGTAGCAATCGCATTATCATTATCACTATTAACTGCCTGTGGTGGTAATCAACATAAGGAAAATAGTGATAAATCAAATGATACTTCTAAAAAAACTAAACAAACTAACAACAATATGCAGTCAAATACAGATAATCAAATTTCACCACAACAAGCTGAAGATATCGTTCGAAACGATTACAAAGCGAGAGGCGTTAATGAATATCAAACTTTAAATTTTAAAACAAATCTAGAACGAAGTAATGAACATGAATACTATGTTGAACATCTTGTCCGAGATGCCGTTGGCACACCTTTAAAGCGTTGCGCTATTGTTAATCGACACAATGGTACGATCATTAATATTTTTGATGATATGTCAGAAAAAGATAAAGAAGAATTTGAAGCATATAAAAAGAGAAGCCCTAAATACAATCCAGGTATGAACAATCATGATGAAACGGATAATGAGTCAGAAGACATTCAACATCATGACAATGACAATAACAAAGCCATTCAAAATGACATACCAGATCAAAAAATCGATGAAAAAAACGATAAAAATGCTGTTAATAAAGAAGAACAACACGATAATGGGACAAATAATTCAGCAGAAACTAAAGTTAAATAATGGGATACTTTAATTAATAGTAATTTTTAGGAGAACCACTATGATAACATTTGAAAATATACAACAACTTGAAAATTACACCTTAATGACTATGCATGGTCTTTTTAATCAACTTAAACTCGGCATTATTTCAATCGACAATGCAGAGCATACGCTCTTTACACCTTATATGATAGAAACACTCTCTTACCTAGGTGTGAAACCCGACATTATCGATTTAATTCACAAAGGGACTGAGTTAGAAGACTTTGCAGCATTTAAGTTATCAATTGATGATACAGTTACAGTCTGTTTACAAAGAACTGAAGAACTATTAAAACAATACAAAAATGTTGAATTCAATGACAAAATATTAATCAATTGGTGCATTATGCAAAAGTAATAGACATATAAAAGTCGAACGTAACTAAGTGGATATTGATTTTATTCTTTCTAAATTACAAGTATTTCATTTTATAAAGTTTGAAAAGAGGTATATTGAAATGGAGAAAAACGAATATACAGCTAAATATAATGAATATAGTCAATTATTAGACGCTACTTACTCGCAAGCTGTAACATACCTTTTAAATAAATATGGCGCTGTAACCGATGACTATTATAAGGAAAAATCATACACGCGATTTTTAAATGGAGAAATCAAAAGTATTTCAAAAGGAAAATACACTAGAGCTAACGAAGGATTATATTGCCATCACATAAGCGAGGACAAATTCCAAAATCTATCTGACCTAAGATTCATTTCCGAATTTAAGTACTCATACGACTATCAAAAGAAAGAAAACTTAGTTTACTGCGATTTAATCGAGCATTTAATTTTACATGCAATTATTACAAAAGAATCCGATGGCCAATTTGGCGTGGCTGGATTATGTCAAATGATCAAACCAACAGTCATTGATTGGTACATTGACGAATATAATCCAAAACCAGCATGGATGCAAGCCACCAAAGCACGTGCCTATTTGCCTGGAATATTAGTAGAGAAATTACTCATTAAAATTGACGATATGTTAAAAGGAATTGAAATATATGATTTCCTTGAGTCGCGATAAATGATTAATGGAGATTTATTTTTTGCAGTTGAGATTTTGTTATAGATGGTTAAACCTGTAATTAAATATATTTTATAAGAATAGACCACTCATACCAATCTATAAAAGGACAATGTTTATAAATGAGTTTGCCTGGTCTTGAATTGTATTAGTTTTCTTTTGGTTTTAATAAATCGACTAGATTATCACAATATTTATCAAATATGTATTCCTAAATTATACAGCCTTAATCCAGCGGCTATTTTCGAAACTTCCAATTTAGATGATATAAGATTTAATAGTTTGTTTCGTTCTTTTTCAGATAAACCAGAATTTAAATTGATATTATTGACTTCATAAAAATTATAAACTAATGCCTCTATTTGCTTTTTAGGCATAAGTAAGTCGACTGAAAACTGATTTACGTCGCTTTCATAAATCATTTCATGTAAATTCTTTAGACTATTATCGTTACTATCTTTATATTTGTATAAAAAACGGCCAAGTTCACGAGCTATTGCAAATCTAGTATTATTAATTGAGTAATTATTATTGATATAAATCGTTCTTCCACTTAAATAACCCGAAGTATTACCCTCCATTTTAATATATTTAACTTTTAAATTAAGTTGAAATAATAGCTTGTCTATGTCAATAGCAAAATATTCAGAAGTAATAAACAGTTGATCCATTTTGTCCTTAACTAATAACTGAATTAATTGAACTATTTCTGGTTCTAAAATATCTTCATAATGAACTTTCTCAATAACTTTCAATTGATTCCCCACCCTAACTAAAAAATTAACCTACATCATTTAATAAATTTATAACTATAGGTGCAAACATTATTAAAATAAAACCCCTTCACTACTATATGTAACGAAGGGACATGAATTCAAAATAAAATACCTTTTTTATAAATTTATTATAATATTTTTCATTATACTGTACAACCGAATCTAATCCAACGATCCCGAATAGAAGAACAACGGTGGCTCGGCTTCATATTCATTTTTGTCCAAGTGTTCTTTTTCAATTATTTGATTGACGGTTTTCCAATTTTTTACTTCTTGCTCTTTTAAAAAATGGCTATGAAAAATTCTATCCCCATAGATTTCTTCATAGCCAATGCTAATTTGTTTCATGTCATTTCTTTAAAATTCCTAAAAATATATAAACTAAAAGCATAAGTAACACAGCAAAAATTGCCGAATATATAATTATTGAAAAAGCATTGCTTTGCATTGGAACTAAATAATTTAAAGTACAAAATAATAATAATGCTAAAATTCCAACTTTAAGTGAATATTTTAATCTATCCATAAAATCACCCTTACTGATATCCCCATTTTTCTCCTGTCAGAACGTATTCCCCGGCTGCATTCTTTTTAGTTTTTAATTTTATATATATTCCCTTACTAGTATCAATATTCGATGCAGCTATAGATCCAAGGAAACCACCAACACCTGCGCCAACTAAACCTCCTGTTAGTGCAGAAATAACGCTAATAGCCCCCGCACCTAAAGCAGCTATTGTTTTTGTATATGCAGAAGAAAGATATAATGTTGCAGTATCTTTACCTGTTTCTACATATTGAGTTTTACCCGCTCTCAATTGGTCTTCAGCTTTATATTTTTTTATTTCTTCTTTTGTAAATATATCTTCCAGTTTATAACCTTTTTTCTCAAGTTCATCAAATAAATTTTGGTTACTCAAATATATTACCTTTGCTTGAGAATGGTCTAACTTATCTTCAGCATGAGCTACATCTGAATTATAAGATAATGAAATTGGACTAACAAATAATACACCAGCAGCTAATAATAAAGATAATTTTTTTGAATACTTATCCATAGTAAAAACCCCTCTTGTAAAGTTATTCCCTATCAACATCCCTAAACACAATATATCATAATAATAATTTATCACCAATAATTAAATACATTTCAATCAATATATTTTTCAAATTTCTAAAATATGCATCTAGTGTCAATAACGCTTCACAAATGTGTATTTTAACTATTTAAGATTGTCGTGTTTTTAGTACTTATTCACTTTTAAAATCTTTTTAGTCAGTATGATTCTTCTATAATCTTTAAGATTTTCAAAATTATTTACTAGCTTCCTTGTGAATTGTTGGTTGTGATTTAGAAATTCACGGCAAAAGTTCAATATAAAATATTGTTTTTAACTTTTAATAACAGTTTGAGCGGTAGCATAAATATATAGATAAATCTAAAAATTACGCCTAATATTTGACATTTCGTTCTTAATTATTTTCTTATTATATTTGTCATCATCATAAAAAACATTGTTTGTTCTGTAATGATTATTTAAAAATACTCATGTTCCTTAATGTTTTTGAGGGTGATTACACTTTTTATTAGATTATACAACCGAATCTAATCCAACGATCCCGAAAAGAAGAACAACGGTGGTTCCGCTTCATATTCACTTTTATCTAAGTTTTCATTTTTTTCAATGTCTACTTTGAAGGGAGTATTTCAGTAAGCATTCACCGGGCTTTTTTGAAACTTTGTTATTTTCATAGACTTATAGTGATTCAGGTTATGCTTAAAATACAAATCGATTCGCTTTTCTTGTGTCTCAATATAATGTTCTTTTTTACTTTTGTGAAACGCGTATGCAATAACAATTAGTACTATTAATAATGCAACAACTACCACAAATACATATCTCTTTTTCATTTTAACCCCCAAAGTTTAGTATTTATTTCTTATAGATTTTAGATTTCAAAAAACAATTCACTTTGACATGCTATCTTTTTTCTATGTTCCGTTTACGCCCCTCATGAAACGTTGTTTCAAAATACTTTTAAAAATTATTTGCTTGACATAATTATAAATACATAAAATAACGCTGTTATATATGGCGGTTATAAAATGTAGGAAAATGGCGAAATGAAAATGCTGTATTTCCTAACGTCAAAGGTGTTAAATCATACTCGCGTATAATTTCACTTCTTGGCTTACCATTTTCATATAATCTAACCATTTATAACTTAAACTCTGAACTAAATGTTCTTCTTTCTTAAATTAACAAAATCTACTCTCATAGAATTTGTCCAATTAGATGATATAATAGTAGAGTCGCCTATCTCTCAGGCGTCAATTTAGACGCAGAGAGGAGGTGTATAAGGTGATGCTTATTTTCGTTCACATCATAGCGCCAGTCATCAGTGGCTGTGCCATTGCGTTTTTTTCTTATTGGCTAAGTAGACGCAATACAAAATAGGTGACATATAGCCGCACCAATAAAAATCCCCTCACTACCGCAAATAGTGAGGGGATTGGTGTATAAGTAAATACTTATTTTCGTTATCTCAATTATACTGCTAATTTTTCTTTTTGTAAAATATGCAAGGTTTTAAAGAGAAACATCAAGAACTAAAGAGTGCTCTATGCCAAATTGGACTGATGCGTTCAATATCGGAAGTTAGAAAACTAAACATTGCTTAACTTCCTTTTTACTTTTTGGAGCGTAAAGTTTTGAACATAATAATATACGATTGCACAAATGATTGTAATTTCCATAACCAAAAGACGTGCGTTTAACATATAAATCATTAAATTATCTAATCTATTCATATTATTTATTCAATTGGACCTGAAAAGAAAAATAACGGTGGCTCGGCTTCATAATCACTTTTATCCAAGTGTTCTTTTTCAATTATTTCATCCACTGTTAATCGGTCTTTAGCATCTTTCTCTTTCAATAATCGCCCTATTTTTTCTTCCTTATACCCTATGCTACTATTAAACTGATTTCCTTCATCTCCTGTATTTATATATGCCTGAAATTTATATTGTTTATCATTATTTATATATCCTTTAATAAAGTATGCATCCACCGGACTTTTTTGAAACTTTGTTATTTTCATAGACTTATAGTGATTCAGGTTATGCTTAAAATACAAATCGATTCGTTTTTCTTGAGTTGAAATATATTGATTCTTCTTATTTTTATGAGTAACATATCCAAAACACAATAAAAGTGTTAATATTAATATACATGAAATCAATATTTTTATTTTTTTATTTTCCATTTTCAACCTCTCAATTTTATTATTAGGAGTGAATTTGATGAATATATCAGATAAATTATCAAGACACATTTCTCAAATTTCATACAATACACATGAAATTGATAATATCATTTCATATCAAGGCCAAGATTACAAAGTCATCGAAAAACGCGACGACACCCAAAATGGATTTAGGGCATATGTTTTCGCTCCAGTAATCAAAGGTAAAGTTGATAAGAGTCAACTTTTAATAGGTTATGCTGGCACTAACCCATATAGTCTAAACGATATTCGTACTGATTTACAACTTCCCATTCATCATAACACAAATAACCTAAAAATTAATAATCATTATAAAGATTTAAATAACTTAACTATCCACAAAAAATACAATACAATAAATGATAAAAATGACCTGTTTAGTTTTTCTTCTGCGTTATATTCTAAATCACTTTTAGGTAATCTATGGGTAGCTAAGTTTGCACCTACTCAAATGGACGAAAGTGATGCATTTACTGAATCAGTTAAAAAGAAATATCCAGATAGTGAAATTCACCCATTAGGACATAGTTTAGGTGCATTTCTAGCTCAATATAATTTAATAAAACATAATCTGGATAACGGTACAACGTTTGCAGCACCTAACGTATACCATTCATTTACTGGCGACTTTAAAAAAGACATTGATAATGGTGTCTATGATTCAAAAATACGCAATATTGGCCATTTTGATGATCCTATTAATAAATTGAATTTTTTTAATCCTCGTATTGGCAAAAATATTACAGCAATGCCACATTATGATGGATTTATAACTGCCCTTCCTTTGATTGGTCAACACACAATTGAATCTTACAATGATTTCGATGCAGATGGTAATGTGAAGGAAATGCCAGAACTTGAACAATTTAATGATGATCCATCTCTTACTAATAGATTTCAATTATTTGACCCATTTGGTATAAATAGCAGATTTTTCGACTCTATTAAAATCGATAGTTCTATATTAAATAGAACAAGTGAAAATGATTTTGATCCTTTTGCTATTCTCAATAAAAAAGATAAATTATTCGAATCAAATGATTTTGATATAGAAGGATTTAATAATAAACAAAAAGAAGATTTAAGTATTGATTTAAATCCTTTTGATGATGAACTAAATGATGATGACGATCCATTAATTCCCAAAAGAGACGATAGAAAAAAATTAAAAGCAGAAAAAGAAAGCTCTGTTAAAAAAGGTAAAGGTGGTTCCAAAGATTCAGGCAAAAAAGTAAAAATTCAGCCTGATGAAGTGCGTAATATCGCTAACACAATCCGTGATAGACTAATTTTGTATACTCAAATAATTACTGCATTGGATGAATATAGAGAAGAAACAATATCAGGGGGTAATCGCATTTTAGATAAATATCAATCGGAGCTTCTAAGCGGTCCACATGAATTTATAACACCTTATGATCTTGAACAATATATGGAGATTTTAGCAGTTGAGGGAAGTTTAGGAAATTTCAAGTTTTATAATAATGGTTTAATGGATGACTTAATTCAAGAATTAGATCAAAACAAAAAAGACTTGTTACAATTTGCTGAAAAACTAGAATTTGCTGCAAATAAATTCGAAGAAAAAGATTTAGAAGAAAGCGATGTTTTTGGACTATTTAGTTAAAGAGGGTAATTAAAATGAGCTCAAAAGATGCAAAAAAAAGTCAAGAAGAAGCTAGATTGCAACAATTAAAGCAAGAGATGCGTAATAGTACTGATAATATGGTTAGCAATGCTAAAAATAATGTAGCATTAAAATCTCAAACATTAAATGAAATCATTGAAACAATTAATAATTCTTCGCAAAATTTAGAAAGTACATTTGAAGGAAAAGCAAGCGAAGCAGCCCAACAAAGTATAAATAAACTCAAAAACAATAACGAAAATCTTAAACAAAAATTTGAATCCCTATTAAATACAATGAAGATAAATGGATAATATAGAGGTATTATTTATTTAACTGTACTTTTTTACACATTACGAAAATCCCCTCGCTAAACAAATAGTGAAGGGATTTATGTTAACTCATATTCTATGCTGAACTAAATATCAAATTTAATACTATTATATAAACATTTTTTGAAGTAAAACCTGCTTACATCGCTTGATATACATTATTTTTTCTTGCTGCAATTCAATTAGTTTTTCATTTCTATTAAAAAACTGTCCCACTTTTTCTTGTTCGTGATTGCTTGGCATATTCAGTGTCTGAGATTTGACAATTTCTGAATTTAAATTAACCTGACTACCTGGTTGACCGTATTTACTCCATTTATCCTTGAAATATTCAAGCCAATAGTACATAAAGAATAAATTAAACTTAGGCTTTAAAAATATTAAAAATCCATCATGAACTCCCGTTTTCACAAAATTCATTACAGGTTTTCCAATACTTGCCGCAATACTTAATAATAAATGTGTTGTTACTAAAACCCTTGTTTTTTCTTGACCTTCAATTGATAATTTTTGTTCCAAATGATAAATTTTCCCGTTTTGATTTGTAACATCAGAAATTCTTAGCCATCCTATATCTGATTCTTTATTAAACCATTTAGGATCTTTAATAGGTCTAGGAGAAGCCCCTCGTACAATTTGTGATAATTCCCCTAATTGCTTCTCTTCCCAATCTGGATAATCATTACCATTCTCATCTTTGAATCGCAATTCTTGTGAAAAGATTTTCTGCATATAGCCTTTTTTCTGTTGTTGAAGTAATTCAAGTTTTTGTTCTTCTAGTACAATTTGTCGGTCAAGTTTGCTGAAGAATTGTCCTATTTTTTGTTGTTCTTTTAGTGTTGTGGTTTTTAAAGTTAGACTACCTAATGTACTTAGTCCTATTCTCATTCGAGTTGACCCCGAACTATTATCCTCAACTTTTTTTCTAAAACTTTTTCTATTTATACACTCAAGTACAAACTTTGTATTGAAATGTACTGTGTCAACACTTAATCTTATCCCATCTGAGGCCATTAGATATTTCCCTATATTATTATCCGGTACAATCGCTGCTCTTGCTATAGGATCTGCCATTTTAGCAATAACTATATCTCCTGGAAATACATTACAACTTTTAAGTACTTCTGCTTTCTCATTAGATGTAAAGACCTTATTACTATTATAGAAATATCCATCTCCAATGTTTTGAAGTTGAATAATTTGTATCCCATCAGTTGTATAGTCAGATTTTTTTAAATCAGAGCCAAAAGGCCCACCTGTATAACTATATTTATCCTTAGGGTTTCTTAACTCTCTTAATTCCTTCTCTTCCCATTCGCCTTCAAATCCTGGGAATCTCAACTCTGGCACGTTCATTTTTCCTGTATTACTCATCTTTCAACACCCCAAGTTCTTTCAGGTATACATTGATTTCTTGTTCAACTTCTGCGATTTCTTTGTCGATATTTTTCAAATCTTGTTGGACTTGATCTAAATCAATTGGCGCTTCTTCTTCGAATGTATCGACATATCTCGGTATGTTTAGGTTGTAATCGTTATCGGCAATTTCTTGTAATGTCGCGCTGTAGCTATATTTATCAATCGTTTCTTTACGCTTATATGTGTCAATAATGCGATCGACTTGGGCGTCGCTTAAATGGTTTTGATTTTTTCCTTTTTCAAAATCATTGGATGCATCGATAAATAGTACGTTGTCGTCTTGTTGGCGACATTTTTTAAATACTAAAATACATGTTGGAATACTTGTCCCATAGAAAATATTGGCTGGTAAGCCAATCACAGCTTCTAAGTAGTTCTTTTCTTCGATTAAATAGCGACGAATGACACCTTCTGCGGCACCACGGAATAATACACCATGTGGTAGTACAACTGCCATGGTACCTTCATCGTCTAGATAATGTACCATGTGTTGAATAAAGGCAAAGTCTGCTTTGGATTTTGGCGCAAGTTTGCCGTAACCGCTGAAGCGTTCGTCATTTTCAAATTTTGAATCTGCTGACCATTTCGCACTGTATGGTGGGTTCGCTATAACCGCATCAAATGCATTGCCTAAAAAGGCTGGATTTTCCAACGTGTCATCATTACGGATATCGAAATTTTCATAACGTACATCATGTAACAACATGTTCATACGTGCTAAGTTGTATGTGGTATTGTTACGTTCTTGGCCAAAATAACGATACACTTTCGTCTCTTTACCAACACGTAACAGCAATGAACCTGAACCACATGTTGGGTCATACACGTGACGTAATTTATCTTTACCGTCTGTGACAATCTTCGCCAGTATCTTAGATACTTGTTGTGGTGTATAAAACTCGCCTGCTTTTTTACCTGCTGTCGCCGCAAAACGCCCGATAAGGAATTCGTATGCATCGCCTAACATATCAATTTCCATGTCGCTGTGAACGAATGGTAAATCGTCAAGATTAATCATGACTTTTGAGATTAGTGCAGTACGTTCTTTCACATTGTTACCTAGTCGCGTTGAACTCAAGTCCATATCGCTGAACAGTCCGATAAAGTCATTTTCACTTTCTTCACCTAATGTCGATGTTTCAACTTTACGAATTGCCGTCGCCAGATGTTCGATATCGAAATTTTGTGTTTCAATTTCACGAATCATCGCGCTGAATAAATCTTGTGGCTCAATGAAGTAACCGACTTGGTCAATTAATTCTGCTTTTAAATCTTCACGGTATTCTTCATCTACCCATGCTTCTTGATACGTGATATTTTCACCTGCCAAGGCATCTGTGTATTCTTGTTCCGCTTTTTCAGATAGGAAGCGATAGAAAATCAAGCCTAAAATGTAATTACGGAATTCACTCGCATCCATGTTCCCTCTTAAATCATTCGCAATCGACCATAATTTTTTATGTAATTCAGCTTGTTGCTGACGTTGTTTTTCAGTAATAGACATGTGATTCCTCCGCCTTTGAATAAGTAATTTATCTCTTTGTGTAATAGATTTATTATAACATTTGGTTATGTTGCGATGTGGAGAATTTTGGTGATAATAATGGAAAGTTATTATTATAAAATCATGGATGGAAAATTTTTGTAGTCGCGTTGTAAATTTTTCTAATCCTCTTAATATCATCTGAAGTTTCAATGGTATTAAATAAATGCACATCTATACATAAGTAGAACAAATAATTGTATTTGTTCAAATCATTTTATTTACATTTATATTCCCTAAAACACTTATCAACATTACTATTTCTCTTCATTCTTTATGATTAGGATAAAAAATTATATTAAAAAATTATTCTAACTTTTAGTTAATAGTCATTTAATACATTTGTTATTTTTAGTTAATTGTTTTTCTAAAAAATTATTATTATATTTGCATTGTAAACGTTTACAATATAAAAAGAGGAGCAATTAAAATGAATACAAAATTGTTAGGTAAGACATTAGTAGCCAGCGCATTAGTTTTAACGACATTAGGAACAGGATTTCATTCTTCATACTTAGGATTAGATACAAATAAAGTTGTTAAAACAGCAAAAGCAGATAGTTTAACTGATGGGCAATTATGGCTAGGCGTTAAAAAATCTCTAATTGATGCACAAATTATTAGCGGAAATAAAGATGAAGAGGTTAAAGTTAGTTATGTACGTAATGATGGACAATCAAGTAGTGTAACTGCACATGGTGATACTAACAATGACTTTTTCAATAAACCAAGTGATTTCTCCAAGTTATCAAAAATTGATATTACAAGAGTGAATATTGGGGGGAATGATTTTAATACTACACTTTCTGGAAAAGAAGCATGGGAAAAATTGACGAAGAACCTTCTTGAAAATGGATTAGTAAAAAATGGTGAAAGCGTTACAATATTTAATACTGACACTTCAAAGTCAACAGTGACTTCTGTTACTGGTAAAGTGGGAGAAGGAGTAACTAGTGGTGGCGAAAACACATTGACTAAACGCTTCATCGACAAAATCACAATCGAATAAATAAATTCTTAATACCCTTTCTTACAAACCACCTAACCCATAATAGATTAAAACGTCATTGATTATTTAAAATAGCGGATAAAATAAAAAACCATTCCGCATTAACTTTGGCAAGTTGGAATGGTTAAAAAATATTTTTAGAAGCCAGCGTTTGGCTTACTAAGACGACATGTTCGCGCATGTCGTCTTATTTTTACATTTATATAATAACACGCAATTCAATAAAATGTCTATCCAATAAATCACAATTGCATTCAAGATCAAAAACTTTACATTTAAAGAATCAGACATAATCAATCGCGCCTAATACCCCTTCTGTCCAAATACAAAATCATTTTGCATTATTGTCTATCAATTCTCTTTTCTCCCTTTTTAACACAACTAAACTCCATTTTTCACCAGCGCTACAATTCCTAGTCTTTAATCGTTCTGCCACTCCATTTATTGAATCCTTTAAAGAGTAAAACTGCCAATAGCAACGTGATAATAATATAGATTACCATTGTCATCATCACTGGTATATTGCCTTCAATATACATATATACATAACGCGTTGCATATGTGATTAGTAAATAGAACCACGAATGATCTCCGAGCACTTCTAATCCAAAATAGACGTTAAAAATAAACATTAAAATGCCGACAACAATAGCCATTACGTCTTTAATAAAATGAAAAATTTAGAATTAATAATAAATTCATTTTTACATAAGGACAAAACTTCTCAAGAGTTTTTAGATATTGAAGCCATTACCGAAATAGAATGTAACACTAAAAAATTATTAAGTTTATATAATACATTTGCATAACTACTTGTACTGTAAATAATATATAAGGATTTACGACCATAAAATGTAAACTAAGGAGATATCTAAATGAAGTTGAAACTGAATGATAAAGATTTCAATTATTTACTAAATTTAAGTAAAGAAATACTTGAACAATACAACATTAAATTAGTTGACACTTGTAAGGGAGATATTAGCATTACGTCAACTAACACTGAATATTGTTTTATTTTAAGTTATTTTTTAAAGCCCGGAAAAGCAACTATAAATTTTAGAGAATGTCGTTACAATCATTGTTTGTTAAGAATAAATCTTAATGACGGTTTTCATAAAAACTCTAATAATGTGAAAATAAGAGGAAATAGAATTAATATATTTTCTGAAAAGGAATTTAAAGAAAAAGATGATGGAAAAACATATATGGTTGCATATCCTTTACCCTATAAATTATTTGAAGATAGCTCTGATTTTATTAAGCAATTATTTACAATGCTTAAATATACAAAAACTAATCATAATGATAATATTAAAATTGAAACTAATATATTTATGAGGTGGTGAAACTATGAATGGCAACATAATTAAATCTATTAGTGAGGACTATTTTGATTATTTACAAACAGAATCAAAATTTGTCCCATTAGAAAACGAGACTATAGAATTTTATTCACCTATCGTTGATTATTTTGGAGATTCTATTTCTGTTAATATATCTTTTTCAGAGAATCGATATAAACTAACTGATCATGGAGAAACATTGTGGAACATGGAGCAATTTGGTATAGATTTAACTAGTCATAAAAAACAAAAAAAGTATCAACTCCTCAATAACATCGTACAAAATTATGGTCTAGTCATTGAAAACAAAAGCATAAACTTTTATACAAATCGAAAATACTTATCTCAAGCTATTCATGATTACGTTTTGGCTATTTCAGAGATTAGTTATTTGGGGATATTAAAAAAAGAAAATATTAAGTCATTATTTAAAGACGAAGTGATGCAATATTTTCTATCGAATAGAAAGATTTATCCTAATGTATTTCCCGAATTTAAGGTTGAGGGAAAATCAAAGTTAATCCATAGTTTCGAAGCAGTATTTCCAGGAGAAACTACAGAGTATGTTAAAACAATTAAACGAATCGATAAAAACAATGCAAAAAATGCCCTTTTCGATTGGGAAGATGTTGAAGTACATAGAAACAAAAATTTCGATTCAAATGCTAGACTAAATATCATAACAGAACATCAAGATGATATTAGTGAAGCAGTTTCAACTATGCTGTCTCAATATAATGTAGAAGTATTTTCATTAGAAAATAAAAAACAACTAGAAAATAAGTTCAGTAGAACATAAATATGTTGAGAGAATCCTACTTTAATTTTTAAACTTAATAATCTATTAAAAATAACATGAGAGAGTACTTTTGTACTCTCTTTTTTATGTAGAAATAAATTTTAAAATCTCACTTCTATTAAACACCATTTCTCTTTGGTAAGTTACTTTGATTTTCGATTTTTTGGCATCATTCTGTTTGTGAGAAAGAACACCGATAAATTCTGGATTAAAGTTTCCACGTGAAAGTATCGGCATTCGGTCTGTTGGTAAGAATTTTTGACCTGCATTTGAGCTACTTTGTCTGCCACCTAAAAATAGTTCATTGGCGTATGTTTGGTCGTAACTATCTCTACCAAATGGTCCCCAACCGTTATTCATAATTTTGTGTGCCTCTACTCCCCAGCCAATTGATTTATGATTTGTCTTGCTATCAATTGTTGTTCTTTAGCTTTCTTTTTTATAATTGATTGTTTCAGAAAATGATTTTGATCCATTTCCTCCACCAGATAAACCATTTGATATATTAATATCTCCACCATATGAATAACCTAATGTTTGTTGAACTCGGAATTCTTCGTTTTGGTTTTTAGGTGCATAGTCAACAACATTTACAGAATCATTGGGCTGTGAACTAATAGAAACATTATATTTTGCCCCCCAATAAAATTGTGAGTATTTGTAATCATTTGGATACGGCTTTTTATAACCTGAATTAATATTCCCTGCAGCTTTAAGTACTAAATCATAACTTTTATCTTTTAAGTTTTGTACTCAAAAAGCACAATAAAGTTAACACACATCAACTCTTTCGCTTATAAATTCATATTATTATAACTGAAATGGTGTGTGTATCATTTCGTAATATCTCTTGCTTTATCTAAAAATTTAAATGTATGATTTAGTCGAATTAAAAGCATATATAAATTTACTATCAACTAAAATTTCACCCTAAAAATAAAAAACCATGATTTCGAAATCTTCATATACTGAAGTTTCTACTCTCATGGCAATTTATACTATGATATTCAATTATAATGCCTAGTCTCATAGTAAACGGCTACTACATTCGCATGTACTTCGTTTTGCTGTCCACGCATGGTCGTTGACTTATTTATATTATAATATAAATATTTTATTTTTCAATACTTAATATTAAAAATACCCTTCTATAACATCATTAAGTTGATGAACTTCATCTTTAAATGTCATTATACATTGTATAAAACTATATTACAGGGTATTAAATTGACAATATACACTTTTGGTTGTGTATGCATGTCGCAATTCTCCTTATCATGGCTATTATTCTATATAATTACAATTTTAATTATTGACTTGAAAAGTTATAAACATAAGTGTCAAATAATGCTAATTATGGTAAGTTAATATTACATTAAGTAACATCAAAATTTACAAATATAGAAGTAAATTCTTAACTTTCTAATTATGAATCATAATATTATCTTCTTGGAAAAAATTTAATTAAGACATAATTTATCAAAAGTACTAAAAGTAGAAGTCTATATAAAGGAACCAATTAGCATAAGTTGACGAATGGAGACATCTTAGACCAACCCGAAAATTTGAAATTATGGACGTAGGCAAGGCTTTAGTCCAACCGTTTCATTGCATGAATTTGAAAAAACACGTCAGATACCTATATATAATTTCCGAATATTAGCATTTAAGTAAATCATAAATTTTAGAAGTATTATAATAATATATACCATTAAAACCATTTACTAATTCATTGCTCTAATTATGCAGTTAACTTTCCGCAATAAGTCCAAAATATGTCTAATGGATAAAAAATAATCAAAACTTTAACTTTAATCAATATTGATCTGCAAAAATTTAACACAAGCTAATACAATGATTAAACCGACAGGAATTGCCAATGATACTGGTAAATCAGTAGAAGAAATGATGTGTAGAAGTTCACAAGTAAACTAGAAAATTGGGATTAATTAAAATTTGTTTCAACCTTTATACATACTAAGCAAAATTACACACTTTATCAAAATAATATTAATTTCGCAAAATTTAGCTTATATGGAGGATTAATAGAAATGATAAAACAGGTTCTAAGAAAAAGTTTAAATACAGTAAAAGAACATTTCGATAAAAGTAACTTCCAAAAAAACTTAATATTTTCACTTGTCATATTCCCATTCTTATTTGTGCCTTACATTATAATAGATATACTCGTACATTTATCTAATAATCAAGAATATTTTAAGTTATTATCATCTATTTCACATATATTTTTAATGTTCTTTGTAACAGCAATAAGTTTATACATTATACTTTCTATACCTTTAACATCTAAGACATGTAGGAAATCTAGCTTTAGAAAGATTAGTAAAGTTATAATTTATTTTTTAGTATTTTTTTATATCCTAAGCCATCATATCAATATAGATATTTCTAAAATGGACTCTACTTGGCATTTTTATGCGCTTTTTTTATGCTTTTTTATTATTTCATATAAATTAACTGAAAAAGTAATGAAGGTATGCAAATGGATATTTAATGAAGAATCAAATAACGATGAAGGCTTAAGAACTCAAAAATTATTTTTTATAACGACTGTGGTTTTTGGTACAATAAGTATTTTCTCAACAATTGCAAACGTTTTAGTAGCAATAAAACAATTTCTAAATTAGTTATATCAACTAAATAATTAAAGGTAACAAAAATTACATAGTAAAAGCGATAGTAGATTATTAATATAGCATTTGTTTTCACTGTGTCAAAACTCAAAACAATTAAGCCATAGAGAGTATTAAAATACACATAAATTCAAATTAAGGAGAATAGGAAAATGAAAAAAGAAATTTTAAAAAAGCAATGGGTAATATGGACAATCTTAGTAACATCTTTCTTTAGTATAGGAACACCAGGTATAGCAATAATCCCATTCAGTTTATCAATATATGCATTATCTAAATTAATACTTGTTAATAAATTTGTAGAACCGGATTTAGTAACACTTCAAAACTTGAAAGAAAAAAATAAAAGTATCAACATTGAAAATCAAAAAATTAAGCGTGAAATACAAGAATTGAAGAACCTAAAAAAAGATTTAATATCTAGTATAGAAGAAGGTACTAAAGAACTTGAACACATTACTAGTTATTTAAATGATGAATTATTTAAATATGATATAGAATTAACTTATCCCTTTGATTTAGTTGAAGTAGACTCATCTCAAATTAATACATATATTAAAAAATTACAAATGAAAGAAAAAGAATTACTAAATCTTGAAGAAGTGAAAATATTTAATGTTTCTACAGAGAATAAGAGACATCAAAATGCACAGGCCAAGCAAATCATACGATTATTTAATGCTGAAACTTCTCAATTAATTAATAAAGTAAATTGCAAAAATATCGAAAGCATGCAGAACAAAATATTTAAAAGTTATGAAGGGATAAATAAAATATTTGAAACGGATAATGTACGTATTCCTGAAACTTTACTTGACATAAAACTTGAGATGTTAGATTTAATGCACAAATATCAAGTTAAAATAGAAGATGAAAAAATCATAAGAAGAGAAGAACGAGCTAGATTGAAAGAAATAGAACAAGCAGAAAAAGAAATGGAGAAAAAACTAAAAGAGCTTGATAAAGACATTAGACACCACAATAATGAAATCAAAAAGCTGACAATGTATTTAAATAACACAGATTTACATGTCGAAAAAGAATTATATATTGAAAAGATTAGAGAATTAGATCAATCACTCAAGTATTTAAATTCTGAAAGAGAAAATGTAGAGGACAGAAAAGTTAATGCTCAATCAGGATTTGTTTATATAATATCAAATATCGGTTCATTTGGAGAAAATGTTTATAAGATTGGTGTAACCCGTAGATTAGAACCAATGGATAGAATTAATGAATTAAGTAGCGCATCTGTTCCCTTTGAATTCGATGTGCACGCTTTAATTTTCTCTGAAAATGCTTTTGAGCTTGAAAACAAATTACACGAATACTTTAAAAAATATAAAGTTAATAAAGTTAACGGAAGAAAAGAATTCTTTAAAGTTAATATTAATGAAATTAAAGATAAAGTTTTATCAGAACACAATAGCACAGTTCAATTCATTGACGAACCAAAAGCTATACAATACAGAGAAACTTTAAGATTAACTTCACTCTAAAAATTTGGGTAGCCCACCTACCCTTATTATTTTTGCCAATTTTTAGGAAGATATCATATATCAATAATAAAACAACCAAATGGTAAAAACTTTTATGGTTTTGGATATGAAGATATGTATTATAAAAAGTAATTATTTGTTAATCAATACATTGTAATATTAAGTGCAACCCAAAAAAAGTTCATAAAAATGCCCGCAATGGGCACTTTATTGTAAGATGTTAACAACCACAAAAACACATATAAGTATTACTAATATGAGCTATAACCATCTTTTACTTACTGAACACACATGTATAGAGAAAATTATTCTTTAAGACCTATTGCACGTAAATTAAAACGTTCCGCATCCACTAACTTACGTGAAATTAGCAGAATTAATATAAATAAGTTATATCAAGCTGAAACAGCTCAAAAGAATTATGTAACTACAGAAAACTTTGTGTTCGTCCTACTCGACTTACTCCAGAACTTGGTAATATCATTAAGCAATATTTAAAATAACACTATTCTTATGAATTAAACGTGATTCGATTTTTTAAAACCGATTTTCTTTTAAAATCAAGTATCTATGGTTTAACCACTTATATGATTAGGTTCGATGTTAAAGGTAGTGATCATGCAAATCCACCAAATAACGAAAGAATACCTACGCCACATATACACATTTATACTGAAGAATATAATAATGGTGGTATTGCAATCCCATTAAAAGATATTAAAGATTTAGAATTAACAGATGAAATTATGGAATCATTAGAGTTCTTTATGAAGTATCCTAATATAAAACACGATAATGTTATAATAGAACCAAGATTACTGTAAAAGAAATGGAGGGATAATTAGTGAAAACTATCGAAGAAAAAATGAACGAATATTTCAACTGGTTAAAACAAAACTATATCTTCAAAGAATTAGATAGTTCTACAGAAATTACTACTCCATTTAAAAATCATTTGAATGATTTTATTAGAATATATGCTGATACATTACCAAATAATGAAATTCGTCTATCTGATGACGGATTAACGATTAATGAATTAGAAATGTTGGGTATTGATATAAACACAAAAACGAGAACTAAACTGATACAGAGTATTTTAAATCAATTTAATTTAAAATTAGTTGATAAAGAAATTACAGCAGATATTAAAAATGAGAGTTTTGCTCAGTCTAAACATAATTTAATTCAAGGTATATTGAAAATTTATGACCTTACCTTAACTACTAAATCTAATGTTACAAACATGTTCTATGAAGAAGTATTTGAATTCTTATATGACCAAGAAATAAGAGGATTAGCACAAGTTTCTGTTTCTGGAGAATCAGGTTTAAAATATTCTATTGATTATATTGTTTCAGAAACAAAATCACAACCAGAAAAACTAGTTAATTTTACAAATAA